>JBDNFT010000557.1:0-8742 GCA_041689695.1 Planctomycetaceae bacterium
AGGAAAGCAAAGTGTTTTTTTCTGAACGTCGGTCAATGACTTGTAGAACTCACTGACGGCTGTTTCCGATGCACTTGTCAATGACGGGCCGGAAAACAACCCAGCACTGAGTACACGTGTTGACAGCATTGCCAACGCCGACGTGCCAGTGACTACCTTAACGAATGATCGTCGATTGACTGGACCGCAATCAGAGCTGGCCGCTGGTTTTCGGTTGACTGATGACATATCGCTCTCCTCGTGCATACTCGAACTTTGGGATATAGACTACAGGCTCCCCGGATGATACTCGATTCGCGGTGCCATTCACAACGCCGCAGCGACAAAACGCCCGAGGGCCAACTCCTCACCTCGGTAGTATTCCTCAATTGGGTGGCCGGGGCTGGACTGAACGGAGTGAAGAAAGCCCCGGTTGGTGAATCAAGCGGCAGATGGCGCAAAGGGATGCCGTTTCTCAATCCTGTACCGTCGCCACGATCTGAACAGCCAGAACGCACCGAAGGTGCCGCAGAACGCTAACGCCTGGCGGCAAGTTCACTGGCCATCTTTTAACGCCGATTGCATTTCTATCACAGCAGCCTGCAGTTGGTGCCTGCGGTGCAGGACGTTGGCTGTCATACGCTGGCTCTTCAAAATCCTGAAAACGACCCAGCCTCCCGATGCAAACGATGTCATCAAAAGGAAGACGCCCCCGATTCCAAGCACCATCTTTTGCAGGGGTGACCCAATCAAGGCGTCAGCCGAAAGCGGCGATGGCAGAGTCTTGCCGGCAATCAGAATCAGCAGACCAAACAACAATGTTCCCAGCGTGACGGCGGCTCCTACGGCGGAGAAGATGCCAAAACAGGCCGCCATGATTTTTGTTTGCAGCGGCAATTCCGGAAGCGGATTTTCAAGCGGTGCATCGTATGGGTTGGCTTGAGGAGTCATTATGTTCACCGTCTTTCGTCATTAACTGATCCCGAGGGATTTCATTTTCTGTTGCAGACTTTGGCGATGAATTCCCAGTCTGCGAGCCGCCGCACTGACATTGCCGTTTTCTGTTTTCAACGCCCGTTCAATTGCGGCGCGATCGAAATCGTCGAGCAGCTGATTTCTGGCCTCCGTCAGTGGTAGATCAAAGTAACGATCGAAACTGTCTGGGGATTCCGCAGTTTTCTTATCCGTTAATCCAAGATCTCCCGGCAGAATCGTATCTGCTTCCGACATCGCCGCCGCTGCCTGGACTCGCTGCTTGAGTTCGCGAACATTTCCTGGCCACGTATGTTGCAGAAGACACTGCACGGCCGTGTTGGAAAATGATTGGTCATCGCTCAAAAACTCAGTCGCCAGCAGCAGGATGTCTTCCTGACGACTGCGGAGTGGAGGAATCACCAACTCGATGCCACGCAGACGGTAGTACAAATCCTGCCGAAACACTTTTTCCGTGATGGCGTCTTCCAGATTTTGATGCGTCGCACTGATCACTCGAACATTCACGGCAATCAGTTCTTCGCTGCCGACAGGCTGGACGACGTTTTCCTGTAAAACTCGCAGCAGGCGCGTTTGCACTCCTGCTGGCATGTCGCCGATTTCATCCAGAAACAATGTGCCGCCGTCGGCTTGACGAAACACGCCTTCACGTGCGCGGTCTGCACCAGTGAACGCGCCTTTGACGTGACCGAATAACTCGCTTTCAATCAGTGTTTCCGCAATCGCAGCCGTGTTGACGGCAATGAAACTTCCTGCCGATCGATCACTTCTGGCGTGAAGCTCGCGGGCAACAAGTTCTTTGCCCGTTCCGCTTTCTCCGCGAATCAACACTGGCAAATTCGTCTTCGCCGCACGCTCGATCTGGCTGAAGAGTTTCAGCATCGACCTGCTAATGCCGCGAATGGGACCCAGTCCGCATTCATCAGCAAGCTGCAGTTGCAGCTGGGCGACCTTTTGCTGCAATTCCACTCGCTCTTCCGATCGTCGCACGATGGAACGCAGATGATCGATGTCGTATGGCTTCGATACGAAATCCGAAGCACCGCAGCGGATGCAGTCGACCGCCGTTTCAACGGTATCATTTGCAGTGACGACAATAATCTCTGGCGGCGATGACAAGTTCATCGCTCGCAGTTCTTTCAGCACCGACAAGCCATCTCGGATTGGCATGTTGAGATCGAGAAACACCAGATCCGGCGCATGATCACGAATCAACGCGATCGCTGCATTCCCGTCCTCCGCCTCCAGAATCGTCCGCCCATCCGCCCGTAACGCTTTTGCCATTCCGTAACGAGCGACCTGTTCGTCATCGACGATGAGCAGTTTCATAGAAACGAATTCTTAACGAACAGCGCGAATTCATTTTCTGCAGAGAACTGGCAAAGTGCGGCAGTCATGCGAATCTGAATGGTCGCTTCGTGTCAGTCGCCAACATTACCAGCAAACCAGGTCTTTAGCTACGAGCGCGAAGCTGTTGCTGAAGGTGTTCTGCCATGTCATGCAGTTGAGCGTCATCGTAGCGAGATAGCTCTTCTGAAGTAGATGCCTGTATTCCTAGCAATTCCTGTAGCACCAAAATACGTCCCAGCTTCAGTCCGCGTGCCTCCCCCTGTAGCCGCCCTTCCATCCGTCCAGCTTTTAGGCCCTGTTTTAGGCCCTGTTCGAGGCCCTGTTCGAGGCCCTGTTCGAGGCCCTGTTCGAGGCCCTTCTCTCGAGCTTCTCCTTCGGCGTAACGGAGTCTGGCGACTTCGTCCCGCTGAAACTTCACGCGAGCGTCGTAGAGCATTTGTTGTTGCGGGGTTCGGGCAATCATTTCTAAGACTCCAGCGGCTTCATTAAATTCCTGATCCGGGAATATACGGTCGATTTCTTCATGCGTGAGTTTATCGGCATTCTTCAAAAAGAACGCCCATCGCTCGACTGCAGTGGCATGGTATACATTCTCTTTGATTATGCGAAGGTTTTTCAATTGTAAAAGGTGAATTTGTAAATCGTCAGTCAGGATCAAACTCGACGATGATTCTCGCAATCGAAAGTCCAGATGCAGATCCGAAGACTTGGGAAACAGCGACTGCGAAAGTACGCAAATACTAATTGCTGGGCGAAGTTCCGTATATTCGCTGCCCTCCTGCAGTTGACCTGTGTAAATCGTTGAAACGTAGTAAACCAACCGCTGTGATAAACCTGCCGACAGGGTTGTCTGCATTTCGATATTCAGCTTTCGCCCATGTTCGTCTGTCGCAAGGATATCGAGCACCGATAACTTGTCGTCGTAAAATTCTTTCTCCAGAAATGGATTCAGGATCTCAACATGCGTGATCCTTGGCTGACCGACCAGAATTGCATTTAGGAAATGAATTGTGATCCGGGTGTGCCGAGGGTTTCCGAGCATCAACTTGAACGCGAAGTCTACAAGTGGGCTGATACCGATTGGCATGATTTGGACACCAAACATTCTTTGTAAAAACGGTTATCTACTGACTCGGTCCATAGGCTTGGTCTTCGACCACGGGTTAAACGAACTGCCGCTGCCGGGGAACTTCTTTCCTGCCACTCGCCTTACGGCAAATCAGTCGTACCCATCAGAAAGCGGTCCACTTCGCGAGCCACGCCGCGGCCTTCGTTGATGGCCCAGACAACTAGACTCTGGCCTCGACGACAGTCACCGGCAACAAATACTTTTGCATTGTCGGTTGTATATTTCTCGTGCTCAGCATCGTACCAACTCATACCACCGCGACCCTCTTTAACCTTCACGCCAAGCTGGTCGGCAACCGGATGCTCAGGGCCAAGGAAACCAAGTGCGAGGAAGACCAGATCGGCTGGATATTCCTTTTCGCTACCCGGGATCGGAACGAACGGAGGACCGCCTTCGGTCATGACCTGCCAATCGACTTCGATGGTCCTCACAGCCTTCACATTGCCATGGCCGTCATCCAAAAACTCTGCCGTCTGAAGACAGAACGCTCGCGGATCCTCGCCGAATTTTGCCTCAGCTTCTTCGTGTCCATAGTCAACTCGGAACACTCGCGGCCATTGAGGCCACGGGTTGTTTGATGTTCGCTGCAGCGGCGGTCTTTCAACGATTTCAAAGTTCACAATCGACTTGCAGCCGTGTCGCACCGATGTGCCGAGGCAGTCGTTCCCAGTGTCACCACCGCCAATCACGACGACGTGTTTGTCCTTGGCTGAAATGTACTTGCCATCTTTAAGTTTGCTGTCCAACAGGCTGCGCGTATTTGGACGCAGGAAGTCCATCGCATAGTGAACGCCATTCAATTGGCGGCCTGGAATTGGCAAGTCGCGTGGCCGAGTTGAGCCCGTTGCCAGAACCACGGCATCGAAGTCTTCCAGCAATTGCGATGCTGGAAGATCGTGGCCAATCGCGGTGCCGGTGAAGAAAGTGATACCTTCCTGTTCCATGATGCGAACACGACGATCAACAACGTCGTGTTTGTCGAGCTTCATGTTGGGAATGCCGTACATCAGCAAGCCACCGACGCGTGAGTCACGTTCATAGACAGTCACCCAGTGTCCGGCCTTGTTAAGCTGAGCGCCAGCAGAGAGTCCCGCAGGACCAGACCCCACGACAGCGACCTTGCGTCCCGTGCGAACTTGTGGCGGTTCTGGAATCACCCAGCCCATTTCAAAGGCATGATCAATGATCGCGCATTCGATGTTTTTGATCGTGACTGCAGGCTCGATAACGCTCAGACAACATGAACCCTCGCACGGCGCTGGACAAACGCGACCTGTGAATTCCGGGAAGTTGTTCGTCTTGTGCAGGCGATCCAGGGCATCGCGCCAGCGTCCGTGATAGACAAGATCGTTCCACTCCGGAATGAGGTTATTCACCGGGCAGCCGGAGGCCATGTTCGCCATCAAATCGCCAGTGTGGCAGAACGGAACGCCGCAATCCATGCACCGAGCGCCCTGAGTTTTCAGCTCAGATTCTGGCATGTGTTCATGGAATTCATTCCAGTCCAAAATGCGCAGCAATGGATCGCGGTCTGCGGGAACTTGTCGCTGATATTCCTTAAAGCCAGTTGGCTTGCCCATGGTTCAATACTTTCGGTGCAATTTCGTTCGTCGATGAATTCGGTGGACGACATGATAATTTGCAGACACGGCTGCGTTCGAGCGGAACGGTGATTCGCTTCAGAATTCCCACCGAATTCGGTGGTTTTCGTGCCGAAGTGTACAAATTAACTCGCGAATCGGAAGCAGAATACGGTTGCCGACTGAATTTCCTATCTAGCCACTGCTAACGAGCAGGGGGCAATTTAATACGAACCCGAAGCGTGAGCGAGGGATATTTGGCGAAAGACGCCGGTGATTTTATCCCTCACTGACGTGTCGGGTTGTGAAAACCCATTAAATCGACAACCAAGCGAGACCGTAGCGAAAGTCGTCAAGACTTTCGGCGATTCAGTGGGCATCCGAAAGTCTTGACGAATTTTGCTACTCGTTTGTGAGTATTTCTGGCGAGATCAATCAGGAAAAGTTTTCCTTCGCCGGAAAAGCTTTCCTGTGGTGGCGGCTTCATCCCGGTCAGCCGAGGCTAAAATCTGGATGCTGCAAAATCCGATTTCCCCGCAAAATTCTTCTCATCCGCACAATTTGCGTAATCCCACCTCGGTCGGGCGCGAGACTTGCTTGGCATCAGAACAGGGGCGACAACGCGACGGATTGCGCAGGGCGACGGATTTGCTGATTCACGGATGAGGGTGCAATGATCCCAGGACTTTACAGTGCTGCAACGGCGATGGATCTGACGGATCGGCGTCAGGAAGTCATCGCCGAAAACCTGGCCAATCTTCAGACGCCAGGTTACCGGCGTCGCGTTACCTCGCAGGCGAGTTTCGATTCTGTCATCGCCCCCCTGCAAATGTCAACCGACAGAGTCTACTCTTCAAGACTGCTGGGCGCGCATACTGGCGACACGAAGTTCGATTTCACTCAGGGACATCTGGAAGAAACGGGCGTGAAGCTGCACGCGGCTCTCAACGGCGATGGGTTTTTCACCGTACAAGGCCCCAACGGTCCGCTCTACACACGAAGCGGAGCGTTTCATGCCGACCCGCAGGGAACAATCGTCAACATCGACGGTCTGCCGGTGATGGGAACGAACGGACCACTGACGCTGCCCAACGGTGCCAGCTCATCACAGGTTGAAATCACAAAGGACGGCAATGTTTACGTCGGTGAGCAGCGCGTTGGTCAACTTCAACTGGTCGACTTTGCAGATAAGAACGTGCTGCAGCCCGAAGGCACGTCACTCTTTTCTGCACCGGCGGACGCGGTCACAACCGGCACAGGAGCAGAAGTGATCCAGGCAAGTCTGGAAATGGCAAACACGTCCTCAGTTGATCAGCTTGTCAACTTGATTGAGATCTCTCGTCACCGCGATGCTGCTCAAAGGGCTTTGACGACCATAGCAGATTCGATCAAGAAGCGAATAGGGATGGGGCAGTGAGATTACTCGATGAATGAAGAACGCATCAACTCATGTGATAACGCCACTTTTGTGAATTCTAAGTCTTTTGCCATGACATTAATGAAATCAAAGGCTGCGTTTCAGCCACGGCAGTGGCGGCAATCCACTCCCCGAAATTGGCGATGGACAACTCTTTCGAGTGACGTTTAACGTCAATCGCACAAACACTGAAAACTTTCGGCACCAACACAGGAAGAACAAAATGCTACGAGCTCTCTACACCAGCGCGACCGGGATGAAGGCGCAGGAAATGTTGATTGACAACACGGCCAACAATCTTGCCAACGTCAACACAACTGGTTTCAAACGCAGCCGCGTTGATTTTGCAGACCTCTATTATACCAATCAGCGAACGCCCGGAAGTTCTGTGAGCAGTGTTCAGACATCGCCCACCGGTCTGCAGATCGGAAACGGTGTGCGAGTCGTCGCGACTAGCAAAAGCTTCGTCAACGGCACTGCCGAACAGACTGGAAATCCGCTCGACGTGGCCATCGAAGGTGATGGCTTCTTCCCGGTGCAGGTCACCAACGGAGAAACGCGGTATACTCGAGCCGGAAGTTTCAAGCTGGACAGCCAGGGACGCCTGACGAATCCGGATGGTTACATTGTGCTGCCGGGAATCACAATCACTGGTGGCAGCGACACCAATTCGATCACGATCGGAAAAGACGGCACGGTGCAAGTCGGCACGACGGGCTCTGATCAGGGGCGTCAGACAGTCGGCCAAATTCAGGTGGCGACATTTTTGAATCCGGCAGGTTTGTCGAGCGAAGGTAACAATCTTTACTCGGCCACGCTGGCCTCTGGTACCGCCAACCTCGGGAATCCGGGAGGGACGGGATTTGGCCAATTGAATCAAGGCTTTCTGGAAGGTTCCAACGTCGAAGTCGTGACGGAACTCATTTCATTGATTCAGGCGCAGCGAGCTTACGAGATAAATTCCCGAGCGATCAAAGCGGGGGATCAAATGCTTCAGACATCGACCGACATCGTTAGGTAATCACCTCGTGAGGTAACACTATGAAATCCATATCATCGATTCAAATTGTCTGTGTGATCGCCACGGTCTGTATTTGCATTGTGTCTGATGCTTGCTTTTCGAACGCTATCGCAGATGAGATCCGCATTCAGATGAAAGAAGCGGCTGCTGTTCATGGAAGTCAAGTATTGGTCGGTTCAATCGCCACTGTTTCCTGTAACGATCCGATCCTGAGGGATGCAGTCGAAAACGCTGAGGTCAAATTGCTTGATCTCACATTGCCCTCTGAAATCGTGTCACGTCGATCATTGACAACACGCCTCGTTCTGGCCGGCTTTTTGATGGACGATCTAAAGATCTCCGGCGCGGCACACACTGTTGTGGCGTTCGAACCCAGACAGCAGTTGTCGGATACTCAGGTTGAACAACAGGCTCTGGTCGTTTTGACTGAGTTTATGAATGTTGCTGCGGAGGATTTGCATGTGTCACTTCAAAGTGGATTCGTGCAATCGCTGCCTCAGAATCTTCGTGAAATGAATGACGTGACCTTGAAAGTAATGCCTCCTTCGCGTCGTTCGCTGGGACAGGTCACGCTGTCGATACAACTGCGCAAGAACGATGAGGTCTGTTCAACTCGTTCTGCTGTTTTTGATGTGCGTCGCCGACATCGCGTGGCAGTGGCGAAAATCTCGCTCTCGCGCGACATGCCGCTGGATGAATCCAGCGTGCAGTTTGAAAATCGTTTTATGTCAACTGAAGTGGACGAACTCAAGCCTGAACAGGTGCTTGGTCGGAATGTTCGTGGAACTGTAGTTGCCGGGGGCATTGTTCAAGTGCGGGATCTGCAGATCGCTACGCGGTCAGATGCAGCCGTGCTGATCAAGAAAGGCTCCAGTGTTCAGGTCGTTGCAGTCGCGCATCGGCTGAGAACATCGATTCGCAATGTCGAAGCACTGGAAGATGGCCGCCTCGGCGAACGCATCAGATTGAAGAACCGGGATTCTGGTCGAGAAATTGTCGGCGAAGTACTCGGGCCAGGCCAGGCCATCGTCAGGATTAAATAGGGCGAATTGCTAAGTAACTGTGAACACTGAAAGCCTAACCATGAGACGAAAAACCAGACGTGATATCTTCACTCTTAGCCTCGCCGTGTTTTGTTCTTGTCTTGGTACTTTGAACGCGGATTCATTGTGGAAGCGAAGGAGTCCGCAGCGCGCGTATCTTTGCCAGGACTCGCGAGCTCGCAATGTTGGCGATCTTGTCACGATTGTTGTCACTGAATCATCTGAAGTTG
>JBDNFT010000558.1:0-2566 GCA_041689695.1 Planctomycetaceae bacterium
CAGGCGAGTTCACCTGGAATGGATTGAAAGTCAACGTCGCTGGAACGCACGGCACGACGAGGAACCGCAACCGGAACCGGAAACGCTGACGATGCATGAACTGGCTCACAAGGAAGATCCGGCGGAAGACATCGACCACCGCATCTATCACGACACCATTCGCGACATTCACGCCAACTGGCTGATGACGCCCTGTGCGGAACTCGATGATCAGCTTCCTCGAACGGTGCTGCTGCAAGATCGCGATCGGCTCAGCGGTGACATGAGCGACCGCGAACATCACTGGAGCATACTGGAACGATGCCCGCCCGGGATCAGCCCGGAATCTCATGCGTTTCAGTTCAGCGGCTTCAACACCAATGAAATTGTCATGTACTACGACTACGTTCGTGAAGTCGCGTGGTCCTGCTGGGACCGTTTGCGAACGATGTCAGACACCGAACGTGCGGCGCTGGAGACTTCACAGCGCGCGCTCGACGCATTCGTCCGTGACGAAGTGATGCGGCTGCGGAAGGTCGGCGAACAGTGGCTTGACGCGCCGTGGGATGAAGATCCGATGCGGACACCACGAGGCATCATTAACCTTGAACGACGACGGCAGCCGAATGGCGGACAGTTTCATCCCATCGATCCGGATTGTCCGTGTTGTCAGGCATTGGCGGAAATGCCGGGCATCGGATTCTGGCACATGGACGGATGCAATATGGACGATCTGTTTGCGTTCGCATACTACCACGAGACGATCGAATCGTGGGAACGGGACCAGGCAGATCATCGGGAGTTCAGCGAGCAGATGGATCAGGAGTGGGGCCTTGCCAAAGAATGGGGCCTGCCGCCTCAGTACTCCGAACCGTCCTCGCACTTCGGCGATGTCTGGCGGCTGATCGTGGCAGACGCAACCGGTGAAATCCCACTGGGCAAACGACTGAACAAGGTCGCGCACAACGTTGTGTCTCTCGTCGTGCAGCTTCGCATCGCTGCAAAGCATGATGCCGGCCTTGCGGTGGAACAACACATCGAGACACTGATGTCTGGGTATGCTCCGTTGCAGCAGGCGTGCGAAGAATCGACCGATCAGGGATTGTCATGGGACGTTCAACCAAACGTGACTCGATTACTGGCTGTTCTGGACAAACTGACGACTGATCTGGAATGTTACCTCAGCGAGTCCGAAGAAGATGAATCTGCAGACGACAGCGAACCCGACTTCAGTCCCCAACCACCGCGCGGCTTTCGATGGCGAAAGGTGTTGCACGTCGGCCAGGAATCCCGATACATATTGCGATCCTTCACGGACACTGCAGAGGAAACCCCCAATGACGGCTGGTACGCGGACGACGTTCCGTTTTGAATCGCAGGCGAAGGGGTCGGGAGTCTTTTTCTGGCGTTTGGTTTTGCTCTAATAATTGTGAATGGCTGGTGGCCAGAAAAAGACTCCCGACCCCCTTGTGCTGAGGAAGCCGTGGCTCGAACTGGCACTCGGCTGCTTTCGTATTGTCTGGTGGAAAATCACTGGTACCTAGTTGTGTAGCCTCAGGAAGATGATGAGCTGTCTCGCTTTGTCGGCTCAGTGTAGCGTGTGAATTCCCACATATGGCGACTTCATTGCACATTCCCCTTTGGCGCACGTCTGTGTTACGTAGAACCGGTGGGTTCCATGCGATAGTATACATTCCCCGCCCGCTGTTTATGCACACCACTCTGTCACCTCGTACCACGCCGCACGGCAGTAGCACTGGATTGTTCGCTATGAAACGCCGATCTTTTATTGCCGCTGCGTCTACTGCAGCAATCGCCTCTGGTTTTGCTCAGGCTGCTGTACCAAGACGCCGAACATTGATGGACTCGCAGCTCGCGGCACGCGATTTCAAAACGCTTTTGTGAGTCATCCCATTTGCTGGGTGAGCCGCACGACAATTCTGACCGGGTTGACGGGCCGCAGCTACGGCACGTCCGCGAACCCGGAACAGGCGCGGCCGGACGCCGTCGAGACACTATATTCAGACATTCTGCGTGAGCACGGTTATCGAACGGGCTACTTCGGAAAGTGGCATGCCATGATGCCGAAGGGCTACCGCAATGCCGACCATTTTGACGAATTCGAAGCGATCGGACGGAATCCCTACTACAAGAAACAACCCGACGGCAGTCTGAGGCACGAGACGGAGTTGATCGTCGATCGCGGGATTGAGTTCGTCAAGAACCAACCCAAAGACAAACCGTTCGCGTTGAATCTGTGGTTCAATGCCTGCCATGCCGAAGACCGTGATCGCCGCCCCGGCATCGGACACTTCCCGTGGCCCCGAACCGTCGATGGGATGTACGACGACATTGACATCGCTCCACCGAGGCTCAACGATCCTGCAGTCTTTGATGCTCTGCCGGACTTTTTGCAAACCACCATCAACCGCGAACGTTACTTCTGGCGCTGGAACACCGACGAAAAGTATTTGACGAACATGCGCGCGTACTACCGGATGGTCAGCGGTATCGATGGCGAGATCGGCCGATTCATGGCTGCGCTCAAAGAGGCGGGACTGGCTGACCATACGACCATCGTTTATTC
>JBDNFT010000559.1:0-3486 GCA_041689695.1 Planctomycetaceae bacterium
CTCGGCGAGTTGCTCGAATGGGGATTTTTTGAGCGGCACGGAAAAGGGCCAGCGACTGTGTATGCCCGCACGGAGAAAGCCCCATGAGCAAATCCGGACAGAATCCGGACAAATCCGGACAGGGTCACTTGAGACAGGCAGCCGGACGTCTTCCATCGTCACGAGAGACCGTAATTTTCAGCAAAAGTGCTCCTGATGCAGAAATTGACGAAATCCGGACAAATTCGGACACGGGAACTGGTATCAACCATCGCAGACGAATTCGTACGATCACAGGCTGTTTAAGGGCTGGAATACGTCATCAGAGCATTCCACCCGAATATGAAGTCATAAAACGAACTTGACACGTCATCTTTTTGTCATATAGTAGTCATATCGATGCCGATAACTAAAGAGAACGGCGATGGCTGGCAAGTACGGATTTGCCGACCGGCATTCCAGGACTTTCATGCCATTTTTCCTCGGTATTACGCGAGATCCGTACTGAACCGGCAGTTGCTGAAGCTTCGCTGGTGGAGTCCGGATGAACCGCTGGTGGTTGATCTGAATTGGGGCTGCGACGATGAGTGCGGGCTTTTTCATGTCTTTGTTGACCCCGATGGCGAGCTTGCAACTGGCGTCAGAGTGATCTTTGTTGAGCACTCGCCCGATCCTCATCGCCCCACTCTCTGGATCCTGGGCGGCGTGAGAGTGGATGAAGAATTTCAAGAACGACAGAAGTTGGTGTTTTACGGTCGTAGCGTCATCGTCAAAGAGCGTGCCGACTGAGGTGAGAACATGGAAACGATTGACCTGAAGGATTTTCCGAACGAAGCGTTTCGGGCGGTTCTGAACATTGATGCAAAGCAGAGAGAACTGATTCACCGTTACCTGGAATGCAGTGAAGAGGTGCAGTCTGTTGTTCGCTCGATGTTTGCCGTCCTTGAGCACTCGCTTACGACAAATGAAGACCGCCAGCGAGCGATTGCCACAATTGCTGATGCGTTGTTCGTGAATCCGCTGGAGGGGCATGGCAATTATGGATTCGACTTCCTGACTGCTGAGAGAGATGCTGCAAGGAAGCATGAACAGGTGGAACGCAGGCCTGTTGTCGCGGCTCGACTGGATCAACTGGATTCACAAGAGGCCACTTTCGCTCAGCGGCTGCGGAAGATTCTGGATGAAAAGAATGTTACGCAGGAAGAACTGGCTGAGCGAATTGATTGTACTCAATCAGCCATTTCAAAAATGCTGTCTCGCGACGCTCGCCCTCAGCGGAAGACGATTCTCAAAATGGCTCAGGCTCTGAATGTGCAGCCAACGGATCTTTGGCCAAATCTCGAAGTAGCTGCGATACTTGATTCAGTGAGCGACTTCTTTGTGGATCGCGAACTGACAGACGAGCAGGCGAAGGCGATCGAGGCTGCCAGCTCGCGTCCTCCTGCGAAGGTCAAGACCCGCGAACTCCCGTCAAGGAAGAGGAAGTAGGCTTTGTCAGACCTGGAGAGCCATCCCGAAAATCGTCCTCTTTTTGCTGACGCTTTCACCGCCGCAGATCAGCCGTTCATGGCTGGTCTGCGTTGTGGTGATGAGCCTTGGGCACAGGCGGCAACCGAGTGGATCAATAGCTCTGAGGTCCTGGACTCCATCGACAAACATGGCACAACGGTCTGGGTGTATCGCAACTCGGAGATCGACGACGCGATTGTCGGCTTCAGTTCCCTTGCAGCGACTGGTTGGCAGAAGTGGCCGCCGCCGGATGGAAAACGCTCTCGGTTGCTCTACATCCCGCAGCTCGGCCTCGACAAAACGTTTCGCAGATATCCGCCCGATCCGGAATGGCGATACGCCAACCAGATCATGGAGCACTTGATCGGGCAGGCCGTGCTGCTCGCACAACAGATCAAGCAGGAGAAGCCACCGAGCAAGCACGTGGATCTGCTAACACTGAAAGTCCATCGAGAGAATACAGCTGCTCGCAAAGTCTACGAACGCTATGGCTTCGAATTGCTATGCGGCTTTGAGGACAATGAGCATCTGATGATGTTCCATAAACTCAGTCTGAGTGAGTAGATTCAGGTGTTTGTGCTCCATCGAAAGCGGTCTGCCCTCTTGTGGCGAAAAGTAAATCGGCTGATTGACTGAAGACAGATGTCGAGATGTTAGGTGGGCGGCGAAACGACTACATCCGGACTGCTAAGACCAGGAAATGGTGGGCAAAGTACTAGCCGCAACACGCATCAAGGATGGAGGCCGGACGGAGTGGAGCGAGTTCCGACAAGACGCGAAGAAGCCGGAACTCACGTTGTTCGGTCCTACTCAACATGATCACTCATTCACGACTAACAGAGCACTGGTAGCAACGCACATCGAGTTGGGGACTGAAACGTGCTCCCCGGAACGCAGCATTGATTGATGATCATTATCAATGGTCCATCATCAATTGCCTTGACGATTGACTACAAGCCCACCAAGGACTACACGGTCTCCTCAAGTGTGGTCGCTTTCAACCTCTTAGCTTCTGGAAGCTTTCAAATGGTTACAGCTGTGCAGATCTTGTTTGGTGTGGATAAGAGCATTCTTGAGACGGTGAACTCATTCCTGCAATTCAGAGCTGGATTTCATGGAGACACCGGTATTCGAGACTTTCTATATCATCGTTTAATGACAAATCTGCCAGGTGAAGGACAGTACTCGGTTTCTGCCGGGGCTGGAACACTGTTGGCGCAAGCAGAATGGCATACCGAGCTGCTTTACCAAGGCACTGGGAACAACGCATCGCGGGGGCGGTTTGACATAGGAATTCCTTTGCCAGAGGATCTGGGAAAATTAAAGCCAAAGCCCTTCCTTGCAATTGAATGTGGTCGAAACAAAGCTCCTTTTCGTTCAGCAGAACCGGGACGGAGAGGCGCCGGCCTACTCGATGATGTGCATAAGTCGAAGGACTTTATGTGGCCTCGGCCTGCTGATCTGACAAAGCTGGCCCGAGAAATCCTGTTCTGTGGGATGCCCTACGGCTATGCACTTGAGTTCTACGACAAGAATGCTCTGGCGAACGATCTGCTGGAACGCATGAGAAGTCATCCAACAATGAAAGACATGGAGAGGCTGCGAATCGTCGTTCTTGATTGCCGTCAAGGTGTCAAACCTGTTGTACACTTTCATCCGGGATCATGGCAGCATCAACTTGAGAGAGAGTTTCCACTTCTGTTCGAATCGATCAACCAAAGTTGCGCAGCCACCGTTGTCGACAAGAAAACCGTCGATGATGTCGCTGAAATCAAGTTGCAAGCTCCGACGTCGAAGTCGAGGAAGGAGGTCTTTTTGGACCGTTGCCCAACGGTTACGCGAGATCTGATTCTAGCAATTGAGGGGCATTTCCATCGGCGATTGAGATTTGTGTACGGCAGTGAAACCATGACGATCAATCAAAGACCACAGGGGCGTCTCGTAAGGCTCAGGCGTGATGGAAGTAAACCAGAGGATATCTCACTCGAGCTAGCGGAA
>JBDNFT010000560.1:0-3211 GCA_041689695.1 Planctomycetaceae bacterium
ATTTGAGATTTGAGATTTGAGATTTGAGATTTGAAAACTGCCCAATGCCTGATTCTGTCTTAGAACTGACTCATCACGACGAAGCCCGAGCTTTATTCGGTCTGCGCGATGAAAATCTGCGCCGTCTGTGTCACGTCACCGGCGCGAAAGTTGTGCTGCGGGGCAGTCAGGTCCGCATCAGTGGTGAACCGGATCAGGTCAATCAGTGTCTTGAAACGCTGCAACGATGGCGCGAAATCGTGCAGGAAAATTCAGAACTCGCGCCGTCAGATGTAATTCACTCGCTCGGCGAAGACCCGGAAGAAAAAAATAAAATGATTCGCTCTGAAACTCAGAATTTTAATCCCACGGAACACGGCGGTTATTTCACTGGACGCAGTGCCCCGGATTTGCGATCCAGCCGCGATCGCGTCGGTCAAATCAAGGCTAAAACCGACGGCCAGAAAAAATACATGGACGCTATGCGTGAAAATGAACTCGTCCTGTGTGACGGACCAGCCGGAACCGGAAAGACATACCTCGCCGTTGCACTTGCTCTGGAAGCCCTGCGTTCTGAACTTATCCGCAAGATCGTGCTCGTTCGCCCGGCAGTCGAAGCGGGCGAAAAACTGGGATTCCTGCCAGGCGACATGATCGCCAAAGTTAATCCCTTCCTGCGACCGCTGCTGGACGCGATCAATGACATGCTGGACCCGGAACAAGTCCGCCGCTATCTGGCTAATGACGTCATTGAAATCGTGCCGCTGGCGTTTATGCGAGGCCGCACGTTAAACGACACGTTTATGATCCTGGACGAGGCTCAAAACACGACCTGCACGCAGATGAAGATGTTTTTGACCCGTATGGGACTGAATTCCCGAATTGTAGTGACTGGGGATTCCACGCAAATTGACCTCGAAAAAGGCGTTGAAAGTGGCCTGAAAGACGGGATCCTGAGGCTTTCTCATATACCTGGGGTTGCGATTGTTCGTCTGAATGGACAGGATATTGTCCGCCATCGACTGGTTCGAGAGATTGTTTCGGCGTACGAAACAGGGACAGACCGGGATCCTGCAAGATCCTGATCTATCAGATTCTCTGAATTCAGTCTGCGAGTCGGACGCGAATCCGGCGGCAATCACAACTCCATGTCGTTCTTTGGAACCCGTCGCCCGCGTCAGTCACAAGCTCGCGTCTTTCGCCCAACACCGTCTCTGTGGGATCGATTGATTGCGGCATTTCGAGACTATCGCGTACTTTCGCAAGTGCTAATCGCGCTGTTGGCGGTGTTCTCGCTGCTGTGCGCGTTGCAGGCATGGAAACCTCGCTTTCACTATCGCGCGGGCCAGTTCTCGGATGTCGGCGTTCAGTCGCGAATTGATTTCGAAGTGGAAAAGCTGGCGGAGACACAGCAAAGTCGTCGTGATGCAGAAGCAAACGCTCCACTGGTTCTTATTCAGGAACCGGCGGTCATCGATCGACTCATCTCTCAGCTTCGTGCGCAATTAAGCGAAGTCTCTAATGCAGAAACTGTCGACAAGTTGTCTCAACCGACACAGGAAGCATTTGGCTTTTCTCCGCTGGAGCCCAATGATCGCGCAGTAGCTTTCAGTCTCCTGCGAAATGCATTGCAGGATGCGGATGAATCGTCCGGCAAGCGGCTTGATGAACTGATGGCGGAAGTTGAAAAACTTCTGGCTGACGCACGCAACCTTGGCTTGATTGCCATTCCTGATGCCAGGCGATTGATCGGCGATCCACTGGACGATCCGACTCCGCTGAATCGAAAACGATCCATCAAAGTCGTCAGTCAAACAGGCATGGTTCTGCAAAATGGCGTCCTTGCTGAAGTGCTGTTGCAGGAACAATTGCTTGAAACAGGACGCCTTGGGAAACTCTGGCCAAGCCTCATCAAACTCACGGTGATTAAAAAGCAAGTTGAATTCTGGTTGCAGAAGAATCTAAGAAATCAACTTCAGTTGGACCCTGCTGCGACACAGGCGGAAATCGTTGCCGCCTCTGAAGGCGCGCGACGAAGTGTCGATCGCTATCCGAGAAAGGCAATTTTGATACCGGCGGGCGATCAACTCGCCGAAACCGAAAACGGACTTGGAATTCTGCGGTTGGAATATGACGCATATATAGAGAGCATCACGCCCTGGCAACGCCTGACTCAAATCAATGGGATCGGGACGCTGGTACTGCTGCTGGTTGTCTTGTTCGGTGTGTTCCTGAAATACTTCGCTCCCGAGATGCTGGAAGAGAATTCGCGGCTGCTGATCTTCGTTGGCATGTGCTCATCTGCAGTTTTCCTGAGCTGCATTATGAGCGCCGATCCCTGGCGTGCGGAGATCATTCCGATTCTCGCTACTGTGATGATTACTGCCATTGTTTACAGCCAGGTCGTTGCGATCCTAACGGCGTTTCTGCTTTCGCTGCTGGTTTCAATGGCAACATTGGGTGAGATCGGACACTTCCTGACGTTGATGACGATTTGCGTGACATCAACCATACCACTGCGTCGCATCAAGTCTCGTCTGGTGATGGTGAAAGCCGGATTTCTTGTCGCGACCGTTTCGTTTTACGCCGTCTGGAGCACCAGTGTCATCCAGGCCGAGGGCAATGGTGAGGCATGGCGGAATCTGGCGATCATTGTGACCGGTCTGAAGTTTGCCGGCTGGTCGCTGGTTTGCTGCTATCTGGTCGCGGGAAGTCTGCCGTTTATTGAACAGGCATTCGGCATTGTGACGGACATCAGTCTGCTGGAACTCACCGCTGTTTCGCATCCGCTGCTGCAGGAACTCGCCCGCCGCGCGCCGGGAACATACAACCATTCCATGACGGTCGCATCTCTCGCCGAAGCCGCCGCAGAAGCAATCGGCGCGAACGGACTGCTGACTCGCGTGGGTGCATATTTTCATGACATCGGCAAAATGCTGAAACCGGAATACTTCATCGAAAATATGACGGAAGGTTCAGAGAATCATCACAAATCGCTCGCGCCGGCCATGAGTACACTGATTATCATCGGGCATGTGAAAGATGGTCTGGAACTCGCAGAAGAAAACAACCTGCCGGAACCTCTGGTCAACTTCATCGAACAGCATCACGGCACGACGCTCGTTGAGTACTTTTACCACGAAGCAACTCGCAAGGCCGACGTGGATCACCGCACCGACGCCAGCGAATCGACGTTTCGCTATCCGGGGCCAAAACCACAGACCCGTGAAAC
>JBDNFT010000561.1:0-2805 GCA_041689695.1 Planctomycetaceae bacterium
ATATGTCGCCGGAACAGGCTCGCGGCCAGCGACCGTCAAAACGCAGCGATTTGTATTCACTTGGCGCTGTGATGTACGCGATGCTTGCCGGACGTCCGCCATTCACCGGCGCGACGGCTAACGACATCCTGCAGAAACACCAGTTTTCGCATTTCGACAAACCAAGCCGATACGCTCCCGATCTGCCGCGACTGCTGGAAGATCTGGTGTGTCAGCTACTGGAAAAGGATTCTGCAAAACGTCCGCATGATGCGTTGGTGTTGATGAAACGCCTGGAACAGATTCGAGCCCGCTTGCAGTATCAGGAAGACAATTCCGAATCGCCGACGATGGATCGACCAGCTCCGGGTGAAACTCATCCCAGCGATTTTCACGAAGCTCCCACGCCTTCCGGACAACAGGGGCCGGCGACGATCGTCAGCAATATCATGCGGGCTGAAGCGACGGCCGCTCTGGAGAAGTCGCCCGTTGCCCGCTTCTTTGACAATATCTTTGTACTGATCACTATGTTCGGTCTGATTGTAGCCATTGGCGTGTGGCTCAGTCGACGCCCGAAGATTGATCCTGAGCAGAATCTGAACTCCGCGCGAGCAATCTTCAAACAGCCGGCCAGTCCGGCATGGGAACTTGCGAGGGACGAGTATCTGCAACCGTTGCTGACCGACAAATTGCTGCCTGATGCTGAACCGGAGATCCGGGCGTTGATCGACAAAGCGGATCAATACAAATTCACACGGAGTTTGCGAGCTGACAAAGACGGCAGCGCGACGGCGGATTCGGAAATTCAGAGGCTCATTCGCAATACGTTTGATCTCTACAACGGTGGCGACGCTGCGACAGCACGCGAGCAGTTGCGACTGATTCATGAGGTTGTAAGTTGTGATCCGCAGAATGCTTTTCTGATGGAGTACCTGGAAACGACTCTCAAGCAGTGGGATGGAAAGCCGCTGGCGAATGGTCGCGATGAACTTTTCGAAATGGTAATCAACCGCTTCAAAGCTGCAGCGAATAATCCAGAACAATTGCCAACCGCCAAAGCCGCGTTGCAGGCAGCCGTGGTTCTTTATGAACACGATACAGCGGTGGAAAGTCAGGTCGCTGAAGCCAAACGAATTCTGGCCACCGTGCCTGCCGAAGCGGAAGTTAATTAAGATCCGCACGGGTGCAATCGCGGATTTCGATAGATCCTCCTTGCCGAGGAGGATTTTTTAATTTGCCGCAAGAGGAACCAAAAGAGCGAACGTCCGCTCAACGGCGATGCGTTGCGAACTCATCCACCTGGAACTGGTCGCAGGTTGCAGCAAGCTGCAAACGACTTTCGCGTCACCCTGATGAATATGAAGGAACGAAGATGTCGGTGGGTGCCACCTGTACGTTGGGGCCACCCACCGAAATAGCAGACGCCGGCACCGCAGAAATCGATAATGTCTCCAGACAAATCTCGCGAGACCGGAATTTCTGTGCCAGAGACTCGCTGCTATTTCACAATCGATTCCGGCTTACGCACGATTGAAGAGTGCGACCGGGATTCCGATGATGCGTCGGTCATGACTGGCAATGTGATCATGAATTCTGACCCGTGTTGCGTCGATTTGACAAGCAGGATTTCTCCCCCAAGTGCATGTCGCGTCAGTTGCCGACAAACGAACAGGCCAAGCCCAGTGCCGTGATCTTTGGTTGTATAGTAGGGCTGAAAAATCTGCTCTTGAGTTTCCCTGGGGATTCCATGGCCTTCGTCACGCACATGAATGCCGATTCGAGCGGGAACAGAATCGGTTTCAGGAATCCGCTTTGTTGTGATCTCCATTGCGGCACCTTCCTCAGTTGCGTCCAGCGCGTTGAGGATTAAATTCAACATCACCTGAACCAACTGGTCATACACCGTCCGAATGTGCGGCAGATCGGCTGCGAAGCTGGAAATGACCGTCTTGCCTTTCCAGCGTTTGTAATACTTCGCGATGTTCAAAGCGTCGTTGATCGCGGCGTGAACATCGACGGTTGATTGCTGTTGATTTGTGGGCCGGCTGAATCCCGTAAGTTCTCGCAGAGTTCGTTGAATGCGCGTGAGTTGCCCATCCACAAGATCCAGTCGTTCTTTGACATGTTCGTCTTTATTCTTTCGACTGAGCATCTGAATAATTGAACTGATCGAAGCCAGAGGGTTTCCCACTTCGTGTGCGATGCCTGCAGCCAGTAAGCCAAAGGCCGCTTGCTTTTCCTGCTGCACCAACATGGCCTGAGATTCCTGCAATTCCTTTGTTCGCATCGCAATTCTGCGTTCAAGCAATTGCTGATTTGATTGCAGTTCTTCATTGAGTATCACCAGCTTCTGTCCAGCGGATCTGAGTAGCCCCGTCAGTGCGATGATCGCCCATGCGGCCCAGCCGAGAAACACCAAAGTCAGAATTACCGTAAATATGTCAGACTCCTGCTGCGGCGCTGCGTACAATCCCAGAAGGATGTAGCTCAATGAATGCAGACCGAATGTCGTAAACGTGAGCTGCGGTGAATGGCGAATCGCACACACTAGTAATGACAGGAAGTAATAAAATCGAAATGGACTGCTGACGCCTTGGTCAAAATGGCAAAGCAGCCCGATGAATAATGCCTCCATCAACGAGATGCCGATGCGATATTCTTTCAGCAGGACTTTCCCTTTCCAACTGGCCAGCATGTCCAGCAGTGCGTAGACGGCACCAAGAAAAAGCATACCGTTCAATTCAGGTCGACCAGTTTCACGCTGGACGAAATTTACGTAAAGACACCCAACACACAATCCAAACCAACGAATGCGGACTGTGATGG
>JBDNFT010000562.1:0-2906 GCA_041689695.1 Planctomycetaceae bacterium
CTCGAAAAACTGCGACAAACTCTGGGTGATCAATGATGAACAAAAATAATCCAGAACCATGTGTATCAAATGATCTGTCGGTATGTTGCGAGCAGGTTCATCCGGACCTGCTGCAGCATTGGCCCGAAACGCCGCTGGATGAAATGTCAGCGGCTTTCGTGGACCACCTTTGCCAATGCCGCGTGTGTCTTCGAAAATGGATCGCTCTCGAAGCCGCCGCGGCTCTGGCCACGCTCCCTGCGGAATCTGCCGATTCCAATATCACTCGCCCCTACTTGAGCGGTTGAGTTTCCCGAACAGCGACCGCAGTCTTGCCACCCGTATCCCGCAGCCAGAGACACAGAGACATTCGCGCAAAATCCTGGAGCATTGATCGAGTGAGCGAAGTTCCTGCGATGCGTTGGTGTTTCCCAATGCATGTGTTGCCATTGCTGTACAGACCTGTCACAATTTTTGCACCGCCCTTTTTTCTGCGTGTCTATCCCTGCCGCCTTTGCCATCGCCTCATTTCCCATTCCTTCAGCGAGGAGACAAATATGCTTTCCATCTTCGGAGCAGCCCACTCTGCATGTGACGGAGTACGCCGCAGACGAATTCTGCAGGCTGGCGGGGCAGGGCTGTTGGGTTTGTCGGTACCGCAGTTGCTAGCCGCTGAATCACTGTTCGGCAATGCAGCACCGAAGGCAAAATCTGTCATCTTTCTGCTGTTGTTCGGTGGCCCAAGTCAACTCGAAACCTTCGACATGAAGCCCGCAGCTCCGGAACTCATTCGAGGACCTTTCAAACCGATCGCCAGCAAAACGCCAGAACTCCGAATCAGCGAACACCTGCCACGGATGGCTGCCGTTTCGGATAAATACACGGTCATCCGGACAATGTCTCATTCGTTCAATGATCACAGCGGCGGCGGACACTATCTGCAAACCGGCAAACGCTGGCATGTCCCCATCGGCGGTGGTTTCGCTCCGACACCCAAAGACTGGCCGTCCATCGGATCAATCGTTGAGTACTCAGATCAGCAACGATTCGGCCTCACGAATCCAATGCCGTCTTATATGGTGCTGCCGAATACGCTGGGACACCTTCAGGAGAAAGGCCAATACCCGCGGCCTGGCGAACATGCCGGCTGGCTGGGACCACGTTACAATCCACTGACGACGCTGATCGAAAAGCGTTCGCTGGAAGACAATCCCTATTGGCGAAATTGCTCCGATGACGAACTGACCTTTCAGATTCCAGACATGAAGACACCAGACGGTGTTTCTCTCGATCGCCTGGACCGTCGTCGTTCATTGTTGGATCAATTCGATGCGGATCGAAAACGTCTGGACAAATTTGGCACGTCCCTCGGCTACGATACATTTCAACAGCGGGCTTTCACGCTGATGACGTCAGAGCGTACTCGGAACGCTCTGAATATTCTTGATGAACCCTCCTCTGTGCGCGATCGCTATGGACGGCACCTATTTGGTCAGTCTGCGCTGATGGCCAGGCGACTCGTCGAAGCAGGTGTGCGCTACGTCACCGTTCACTACGATTGTGTTGACGCACTGGCCACATTGAATCACATCACTCTGGGTCAGGTTGTTGTCGATGTACGGTGTTAAGTCTTTTTGGGGGAAACGAAATCACTGCCATCCCGAAACTGCTGGATTTAATCGATGTTTCTGGCGGGATGGTGACGATTGATGCGATGCGCTGATGTAGGTCCTTTCTGCCGGAAAGGACTTCGCAGCCCCGCTGCGACCTGCGACCAGACAAGTTTCAACCCGAAAAATCATGTGGCCGGAGATCACAGCATCGCCTTTTATTGTGCCATGCGACAGCCCGCTGTCAGTTCGCCTTACGGCAAATCGGAAAATCCTTTTGGGCAGAAAGGACCTACAGAAATCGGCGACACGCAGCGTCGCTGCAGATTACGTTTCCCATATGACACGGGCCGCAGCAACTCGAACGGGTTTCTTGAACAAATGCCGCGATCCGAAGATCGACGAGCTTCGGCTCGGCTGGCTCGGACCGCAACAAGCCCACTCCGCTCGACCATCAATCCAACACCGCGCCCGCCGTCCGCACTCGCGAAGTCAAAGCCTTATTAGCAATCCATTTGCATGGGCTTCGGCAGGGACGAGTGCGCGAATTGCTTCAGGGGCAAAGTCAGCACCGTTTGGCCAACAAACGGTTTTGCAAACAGGATCAACCACGCACATAGCGAAGGCTTTTGCATCCAGCAATGGCTCGAAAACCGGACCGCAAAGCAGTGGTCGCAGGTCAACGTGGGCAGAGCAACCGTCGTTGAAGCGGACAAACAGTGACGTCGGTCCAGTTACGTCAGCCTGAAGAATGTGCAGAATCATTTTCGTCAGTCCAGTGGAGCAATGGGCAAAAGCGGTTGATTCGTAGCGGCAAGTTGCCAGTCAGCCATGAGTTCGTCTCGATGCAGGTCACGCCATTCAGCAACCAGTTTAGCTGCGCGTCGTGGCAACTTGCCCGATATTATATCGCCCGAGCGAATATCCACCAAGGCTTCAGATTCTCCGTAGATTGCATGAATGTGCGGTGGATTATGGTCGCCGTGATAGATTTAGACCGAAATACCGTAGAACTGGGAAACGCAAGGCATCGAACAACCAATTCAGTCAGGGGTGGGTATTGAAGTCGGATAACGACGAGCTAACCCGGTTGCCGCGAGTGCCCAAGTTTAGTGTGAAACGTGGACCACCGCAACTCGGCGGTGAGTAGGGCTATTCTTTTGTGTTTAGGATACGGTTTGTTTTCCCTGTTTGCCACTTGGTTTCCCGTGGTGGTGTCACAATATTGTGTTCATGCACAATTGAGGTCGCCCCCTCGTAGATCCGGACGTGCGCCGTTAACGCATCCGGCTCCCAGCCGTTACTTGTCCACCGCAC
>JBDNFT010000563.1:0-6974 GCA_041689695.1 Planctomycetaceae bacterium
GAACGCGATTTTGATTGTCGAAGTTGCACGCGAGCTGCGACATCAGGGTAAGTCGATTCGTGATGCCGCGATTGAGGCTTCGAAAATGCGATTCCGTCCGATTTTGATGACATCGTTCGCGTTTATTCTGGGCGTGTTGCCGCTCGTTTTTGCAACCGGAGCTGCTGCGGCCAGTCGACGTTCGCTGGGAACGGCTGTCTGCGGTGGCATGATTACGTCAACCGTTCTGGCCGTGTTCTTCACACCGGTCTTTTACGCTGTATTCCAAGTGGATCAGCGAAGTGCGACAGAGTCCCGCGAAACATCCGTAGTCAAAGTTGCAAGCCCGGTCAGCTTACAAAAGCTGCGTCGTACCTGAGTTTGATCACGATGCCTCTCTCGATATTGCCCTACTGCGCTCGCGATGCGCTGCCGTTGGCGCTGATCGTGATACTGGTGCCAACCGGAAGTGGTCGAGCGGCGACGCGGATTTGCAGGCCGTGAGCAACCTCGCGGAGCAATGTGAATTCCTTGAACGAATCCTCATACACCACAATCGTCACCGCACTATCGACGGGCATGGCATCCAGTTTCTGGCGAAAAGCAGAGCCAGGCCGAACTGCGATTTCTGCAGGCTCGGCGATCAGCGTTTCGTGAGGAATGACCACCTGAGTAAACGAATTGAATTTACTGCCGTCGCCACCATATTGCAGATACTCCAGCGAATTGAACGCATTAATTTCGATGGCGAATGACATCTTGTAACCGCCGAGCGGACCAACGACATCTTCCAGACGGCCAGTTCGCTGCAGCATCGAGATACGTTTCTTGATTCGATCGACAGCCTGCTCCATCAGTTCATGAATCGGCACTTCACTGACTTTTCCTTCCGACAATCGGAACATCACTTCCTTGCCGTCGGTTCGGCGGCTGACTGGCATGATGCGGTGGACAAGTCGCGGACTGTTGTCTGCGGGCTTCGGAGTATCCTCCAGGACTTCCTGCAACCGAGTCGTCTCGACGATTGACTGCCGCAGTTTTTCTTCGGCTGCCACAGCGACTTCTTCTTCCTGTTGAATCACGGTGATGGCGTTCTTCAGAGCTTTCTCTTTTCCCGCCAGAATGTTCAGCAGTCGATTCACGTCGGCGGACAGTTTTTCGACTTCCTGTTCGGCCTCCGTCAGCACGGCCTTATGCCGTTTCGCGTTAATATTCTGTTCTGCTCGTTGGTCCTGCAGGGCGTTGATCTCCACCACAACACGACCATGTTCTGCAGTCAGCGATTCTTTGCGATCCGACAACTCCTGCGATCGAGCGGCCGCACGAATTCGCTGCTGTCTCAGATCGTCGAGTTCTGTTTGTCGCAGAGCGTATTCGGCTTCTCGATCCGGAATTACGGGCTCATCCAGAGCGGCATTTTCTAATGCGTCCGCCTGAGCCAACGGTTGTCGTTCAACTTTCACGGCGACGACAACAATCAAGATGATCAAAATGCCGACGATGTTACAAATTACGTCCAGAAAGGAGTCGGACCCGAATTCAAGTTCGGCCTTGTGTGCTCTGCGTCCCATTAGAAGCTCGCCCTTCCCGGTTCCGACGCGGTCTCAATGTGTGGCGTCAGTTCATAGACACTCGCGTTAGGAATTCCCAGATGCTTTAGTGAACCCGACAACGTAATGCGCCAGCGTTCTCCACCAGGACTGACAATAAATTTGACAACGGGCAGCATTTCTTCGTGCGGTGTTTTCTTCGCGTCGGACACTTCAGTTGCAACATTCTTCAACAATGCGGTCAGTGCTTCGTTGAGTGAATCCTGAGTCACTGGAATCGCCGGTTGCTGCCCGACAGTCATGTGATGGCCGTCCAAAAATACGGTGACACCGACGGGTGTTGCGTAAATTTTCGACGCATTCTTCGTAGATGGCAGGCGACTGAGCAGATCTTTGTCGATGTTCGAAACATCAAGGATCGGATTCACCGGGCCGCTGCCTGGTTGTTCGCCAGCGAACGAACGGGATCCGCTTTTGGTGCCTTTCGAAGGCGCATGAAATTGTGCAGTAGCGGTCGATTGAGCACCATCGGACGGCGCGCGTCCTGCCATCATCGCGGCAAATTGTTCTTCTGCGGTAACAGGAGCTGGTCCATTCGCGGTTTTGGTCGATGTGGACGTTGAATTCGGAACCAGTGGCTGCGGTTCCTTTGCGAACAGCAGACTTTCCGCGCGATCGTTCGATCCATAATGAGGTGCCGTGGCTGGCGGCTCGCCGTTGTTAGCCGGCGATGCAGAGTCCGCTATTTCCGATTCACCGACCGTGCCTGCGTTTCCGGCATTGGCGGCTCGCAAAGCATTGGTCCCGGTTTGCGGCATTACGCCTTCAGGCATGGCGACCGTTCCGGCCGTGGCAGCGCTTTGAGCATAGTGTTGAGCAAACTGATCGATGACGGTTTTGTTTTGCGGATCCTGTGAACCTAATCCACCCTGATTTTGCTGCCGAGCGGCCTTGGCCAGTTCCGCCGCCTTGGCAGCCTCCCGACGCTCATAAAATCCGGGAGGCGGTGCGACACCCCCGGCGTAGTTGCGACGACTCGGCTGCTGCGCCATGGCACTGGATTCGGATCGCACAGTTCCGTCCGCTCCGATCGCTAAACCGCGACGTGTCGGATCGGGTGGAGCTGAAGTGCGGGGTTGTGGGACGCCTTGTCCCATGAATCGCAGGTTGGCGTAAATCTTCTCACGCCGACGGTATGCTTCGTCGAGTGCCATTTCAGCGGCTGCGATTTCGGTGGGAGCGGATTCGCCAGCGGCGATCTCGTCCTTCGAGTTAATCAATTCATATCCGAAGTGAATCTTTTCGTTCGCCAGGATGCCCTGCGCCGGATAAAACGCCTCACTTCCGGTAGGTCGCACAAGCAGCAAAACATAAGGCTGCGATGTGAGCGAACTCTTGGCTCGTTCACGATGCACAGCCAGAATCACTGCCATCAAAGGCGTGTCGCCGACCGGGAAACCTTCCATATCTGCCGGCTTAATCAGGATTCCAGAGGGCTGAATCCTGTAGCCTTCTTTGGTGACTTCGATGATGATTGGAGTTCGTGTCGTGCCTGTTGTGTTGGAAAACTCGACAACTGTTTCCGTCCCGACAGTCGCGGGTGCCTGTTGAGCTTCCTGAACCTGTTGGCGCAATGCGACGATGGCAGAGTGTACTTGCTGCAACTTCAATTCAGCCGCCGCTGTCGCGTGAGTTACAGCTTTGAGTCGCAATTGTCTGGCCAGCAATTGTTTTTCGTGTTCATCCAGACGCTGCCGCAGAACGACCTGCTTCTGGCGGAGATTCGATATCCGATACTGCAGATCTTTGACGTCTGTTTTGTTAGATGTCGTGGTCTCGGCCAGCAGCGCGCCTTCCAGTTCAGTAAATTGACCGCGGAGTCCATCGACGACTAACTGCTGAGCATCAACGGCCTGTTGAAGTTCGGTCGCCTGCTGTTCCATATTGGAAATGCGACGTTGAATATCAGCCTGATCCGTTTCCAACGCAGCAATATCCTGACTGCGGTCAGGAAACTTTGCGACCGGCGCAGCGACAACTGCGGATGGCGCGTCACCGTCATATTGGTCGTGATGGATCTTGCGAGTCATCACCAACAGCAACAAAATCAGCGCACCCATCGCACAGACCAGGACGGCCAGAAAGGGGAACAGTGAGATTGAAGTTTGAGGCCGTCGCCTTGTCACGCAGCCACTCGCATTGAAGTCTTCGACGTCAGAATGCTCACGGCAGCATTCAGGCTTTGCACGGTCTGTTCCAGCGTGCCGACCATCTGCAGCGTCTGCAAGTTGTCATTCAGGCTCTGCTGAAGCTGAGCCAGTTTCTGCTCTGCTTCCGTCAACTGCAGCATGGTGCGACCCAAACGATGCAATTCTTCAGCTTGTCCCGCTGCCGCTATTGAGCTTTCTCGCATCGCATTTTGCCACAGATCCACGCGATCAATGAACGTCATCATCGTCTGCTGCATTTGCTGCACAAACAATTGCGAACTGTGGTGCAGTGTCGCTGCGTACTGATCACGAGCACTCTCGGCGGCGTCACGATGCGACTTCAGCGTCGCGGCAGTTTCGTCGGTTAATGCCTGAGCCAGCGAATCCGTTTGGTCTGACAGAGTTTCCGCCCAGCCGGATTGCATCGCGGCCAGATGTCGCTGCCATGAATCTGTTTGCTGCGAAAGTATTTCTGTCGTCCAGCTTGCCAGGGCAGGCAAACCCGTCATAGTTGCAGAAGTGCTTGCTGTCGTGTCACTGGTGCTGAAGTATGGGACCAGCGAATCAATGCCGAATTGTTCCACCTCGTTCAATATCGACTGCTCGTCGCGTTCAACCAGAAACGTTGCAAATACCAACAGCATCGACATCGTCAACGCCTGCGCTGTGGTATCAAATGCCACGGCAAGGCCCGCAGTGACTTCTGGTAACGATGAATCCAGTTGCTCGGGTGTCACGTTCGCGATCGCCATGGTGATGCCGATCACGGTGCCAAGGAATCCCATGATCGGAACGGCCCAGGTCACGGTTCGAATCAGCGAATAGCTTTGAAGGAGACGATCGACAGAGAGATCTGCGAGATATTTGAGGTGATCTTCCAGGCCATGGTTTCTGCCCGCGTTGACATAGTGCAACACATCCTGCACGCGATTCCACATGGCCGTTGATCGCCAGGATTCATGATGCGAAGTGGCTTGCCATTCGTTCAAAGTCTGCACCGCCCCGGAAGCCGGATCTTCACTGGCCCATTCGGCACACCCCGCCAGTGATTTGACGTTCTTAATCACCACGCGTTCCGATGGCAACTGTTGCCATTTCACGAGCAGAATGCCCATGCCAACAAAGAACAAAGCAGAAGTCACATATTCGAGCGGGTGGCCGCAAAAATAGCGCTGGACAAATTCCGGTCCGCCCGTGAAGTATCGCGCGACCATCGGCGCGAGTACATAAAACACCACGGTGGCCACGAGTCCCAGCATCATTCCGAGACTGCTGACGGATCGCTTTTGCACTCGTTCAACACGCACAGAGCTGGGATCGAAGGAGTTGGCATCATTTGAAGAGTTATTTGCTGACACGAGCGACTTCCTGTAGCGAGCCTGCAATTTCGATTGTTCAACACAGCGCATACACCGGCGATGCTGTGCGACTGAAATTCTGGATATCGCTGTGATATCTGCATTGGCAGCCTGTGTCCATCGCAGATTGCGATCCGTTGCGTCGCGGTTGTGCTCGACACTCGTCAAACATTGATCGCATCTGGAACCTGTGGTGCTGATCTGCCGTCATATGGAGGCGTTCGGCCGATATTGCTGATTTGCGGAGCCGTAGTGTTATGCGATTGATTCCATAGTACTAAGCTTTGACTTTGCGAGTATGTACAGAGCGGGGAGTCGCTTTGACCGTTAAGAGGAGAGGGCTTGCGGCGGTACGAGACAGCAGAGCCGAAACTCAAGTCCGATGTTCACGAAGCTCGGTGGTTGAACGATGCCCGATTGCTCTCATGGCCAATGGATTCTATATTTCATCGGGGGACCATCAAACCAGTATTCGTGTATCCAGACCAACAGGCCGGGGATCAAATGAAAAATCGCAATAAGAAAAATTCGCGAGACCGTCGGCAACAGTCGAAGATGGACCAACGCATCGTCGAAAATTCAAACGATCAGGCTCCTCGGTATGTTACGTTTGAACATCCTGAAAACTTGTTTCATATCGACTATCCGGCGCACTGGAAGATTGAGTTCGAAACAGTTCCGACGCCGGCAACAAACTTCTCCTGCACAACGAATGATCAAGTCGGTGCGACTGCATTCAGGATGCCGATGCAGTTCGATGTTCGAGAGTTTGTTAAGGACGAACGCGTCTTGGATGCGTTCGGGAAGATGCTGGAATCCGTAGGGTCCGTCAATCCGCGTCGTGATCCAAACGTCGCGTATCCCTGCATGACGGCCGATCGCGCAGAACCTGATCTGGTTGGCCAGCGCTGGGTTGTGGCACATTGCGACGTGTTGTTGTGTGTGTCGGTGAACTGTCCGGAAGAAGTGGAACATATCTACCGTCCGATTTTTGAACGGATGCTGTCGTCGCTGCGTATCAACCGCGAGACAGAGGCGTTGTTTGCCAGCATGTATAACTTCGTCATGAAGCGGCTTCGGGAAGAACTGCCCGACGTCAAATGGAAACAGGATGGTTTAGGTCTCAAGACGGACCGCGTGACAATGTCGATGCAGAATCTGTTCACGAGTGTCAGATCGGCCCCCCATGACCTTGAACGACTTGCCGAGGAATTTGTCGGTGGGATCGTTTCGGTCATGTTACAGCCGCAGATCGGCAAGGAATTGTGGTCGGATGTCCGACACAAGATCCTGCCGATCCTCAAGCCCGAGGCTTATCTGCATGAGGCAACTGCGGGCAGGCTGGATAATGCCTCGCCGGCACAACGTAATCTGTCCGAGTTGGTTTCTACTCCCTGGCTGACGAATCTGCATATTTGTTACGCCATTGATAACGAAAAAACGTTTCGATTTCTTATGAAGAGTGACTTGGATTCCTGGGGAGTTGACGCGGAAGAAATTCATTCGACAGCGATCAAGAATTTGACGGCAGGCAAATCACCAGAGTTATTTGTCATGAAGAATCCGGTCGGTGAAGGCGGTGTTGGAATGATGACAAAGATGATCGGTGCAGCATCCAGCTACTTGCTGCATCCGAAACTCTTCGAGTTGGCGTCCAGGGATCTGGGACGTGATTTGATGGCTGCCATTCCATCACGGGATGCCTTGGTGATTTTTGGCAATTCATCAGCCACAAAACACAGGATTGCGGACCAGGTGCGTATTGACTACCAGCAATCTGTACATTCCCTGAGTGACCGAATTTTCCGTCTGACGCCCGATGGTGTTGGTCTTGCGTGACGCACATCCTTCACTGATGTTTCGGGTTGCGAAAACAC
>JBDNFT010000564.1:0-5336 GCA_041689695.1 Planctomycetaceae bacterium
GATTTAGTAAACAGGATGTGGTCTGGATCTGAGAGCGTTGAAGCATATCCTCCCGGCCATCGTTTCAACAGCCTTCAGGCTCTTATACGGTGCCCAGAGATGAAAATTGTTGGCAACTTCAAAACCGGACATTTCTTGCAACCGCCACAACACCCTCTTCAGAGATGGTCAAGCCCCGAGCAATGTCGTCAGCTCGATCGACGCCAATCGTCGTGCCGTCCGGGATGCGGACTCCTTTGTCGATAATTGCCCGTTCGATTCGGCAGTTGCGTCCGATATCCACTCCTTCAAACAAAATTGAATTCCGCACAGTGGCAAAACTGTGAACTTGTACTCGGGGCGAAATAACGCACCGCTCAACTCTGCCGCCAGAAATAATGGACCCGGAGCACACAAGACTATCGACGGCACTTCCGACGCGTGGCGGCGTCACTCCATGATCATTGAACACGAATTTCGGCGGTGGTAACGGTGGCTGCCATGTCCGAATTGGCCAGTTCGGGTCATAGAGATTGAGTTCCGGTTCCACGGAAATAAGATTCATGTTGGCTTCGTAGTACGAATCCAGTGTTCCGACATCTCTCCAATATGCAGACTGGCCAGTGTCCTCGTTCTGAAACGGCCAGGCCATGATGTTTGACGAATCAATGATCGACGGAATAATGTCTTTCCCGAAATCACGGTGACTGGTCGGATCATTGGCGTCGATACACAGCCGTTCGAACAGAAAATCAGTGTTGAAAACATAGATTCCCATCGACGCAAGGCAAACACCAGGCCGCCCCGGCATTGGATCGGGGTCTGACGGCTTTTCGCGAAACTGTCTGATTCTGCGATCGTCGTCAATTTGCATGACACCGAAACGTCGGCCTTCCTCCAGTGGCACTGGCAGGCACGCAATGGTTGCGTCGGCTTTCGAAGCAATATGCTCGCGAACAAACAACGAAAGGTCCATGCGGTAGATGTGATCACCACTTAAAACAACGATGTGATTCGGCCGCACTTTTTCAATCGTATAGATGTTTTGATAGATCGCGTCCGCAGTGCCCAGATACCAGTTCTCATCAATGCGCTGTTCGGGAGGCCTGACGCTTACAAACTCACCAAGTTCAGCCGGAAGAAAATGCCATCCGTGCTCGATATGACGCTCCAGGCTGGCCGCCTTGTATTGGGTCACGACAAGGATTTTTCGGATGCCGCTGTTAAGACAGTTCGACAGTGAAAAATCAATGATCCGAAAGCATCCACCGAATGGAACGGCGGGTTTACTGCGGTCTCGCGTCAATGGGTCCAGCCGGGAACCCTTCCCGCCGGCCAGCACAACTGCCAGCACATTCTGCATAGTATCAAATCTCCTTAAAGCCGCAGGAGTGTCGCGAATCCACGGGGCGTCATGCAAGTCAACCAAGTGGTTTCTATCGTTTGGATCGCGCGAAACATTCAGTACTTTGAAATGGTTTCATCCAGATTGAGCAATACCCGCGCAACCAAAGTCCACGCGGCTGCGTCCTGTGGAGTTGATTCGCCGGGCAACTCAGGAAGTTCGGCCGCGTCGCCGGTCGTCACTTCACGCGGATTCAACCAGCCGTCCGCGATTCGTTGTCGTTGCAATTTCAACAGGCTCAGGATTTCATTTCGCTCCGCTTCCGTGGGCGTTCGAGAAGTACACAGCAGGAACGCATAGTCAGCTCGGGCGGCATCATTGCTGGCAGCCTCTTTCAAAACACGCAACGCCAATGCCCGCGCGGCTTCAACGAAGATCGTTTCATTCAACCCCGTCAATGCCGCCAAAGGTGTGTTCGATCGGATTCGGCGAGCACATGAAAAATCGCCGTTTGGTGCATCGAAGTTCGACATCACCGGATCAGGCATCGATCGTTTCCGAAATCCGTACACCGTGCGGCGGTAGCGTTCCGGTCCAGTCGCTGGCGTCCAGTAACCGGGATAGGTGTAATTGTAATCCAGAACATTCTGCGGCACCGGAGGAATAATCCCCGGGCCGCCGAACTTATGCGTGATCAACCCCGATACTGTCAACGCGATATCTCGCACAACCTCCGAATCCGCACGGAATCGGGGACCACGAGCCAACAGGAGATTCGCGGGATCGCGTTCGAGAATTTCCGCAGTTTCCTCAGAACTTTGCTGATATGTCGTGCTGGTCAGAATCGTGCGAATCAAATGCTTGCGACTCCAGTTGTGCTCCATAAAATCGACCGCCAGCCAATCGAGAATCTCCCGATATTCCGGAACCGGCGCACGAGTACCAAAATCCTCCGACGTTTCCACCAGTCCCGTTCCAAAGATCGACTGCCATGCCTGATTGACGGCGACACGTGCTGTGAGCGGCGAGCGGCGGTCAACCAGCCACTCCGCAAATCCCAGCCTGTTCCTGGGAGCGTTCTGCGGATAGGAATGAAACGCGGCGGGAACATGCGGCTCGACGATCTGCCGCGGTTGATCCCAGTCGCCTCGATCAAGCAAATGAGTGAATCGAGTATTTGTAGGTTCGCGTTCCGCCATATGCAGAATCGAAGTCGATGCCGCTGGAGTGGATTTCAGCAGTGCCTCAATTTCATCGTTTGTCGGCTTGAGTTCAGCCACAGACTTTCGCCATGCCGCAAAAATCGCGTCGCTCTGCGCCGTGGTTCGCTGTTCAGCCGGAACCTGCACAGCCAACATTGCCGCATGATCCACCGCCGGAGCTGCTGGCGTGGCATCACTTGTCACGCTAAACCGGGCACAGCCCAGCATGTCCCCCATGCGCCATACGATCTTGATCTGAGAGCCTTTTGGAAAATCCAGAGGTTGCTCAAACTGGACCACAGCAACACTCGGCTGATTACGCTGTCCGATGCCGCGATCTGCAGTCCACGTGTTTTCGTCTTTGCCATCGATTAAATAGGCCACTGGGCCGCTGGCTGTTTTGCCGTCGTCTGACTTTGATTCCTGTTGTGAAAAATCTGAAGTGGCATTCACCAGTTTTTGTTTCTCCCAGTCTTTTGCATCCGGCTTTCGGATAAGAACTTCCAGCTCATTGATGGCCCATGTTCCAAGGCGATTTCGGCCGGGTCCATCGTGTGGCAGATCGCCGTGCGTCAACGCTTCAAATTGCAGACCTGTGACCCCATGCAGTGCCGCAGCGGCAATCATGAAAACATCCGCACTGCTGTGACCTGTCATCAACAGCGATTTGTCGGCCTGCTGAACCGGGTGATTCAGACCGCTGATGGTGCCAAGTTCAACGGCATCCAGTGGTTGCCAATGGAACTGTTTCGACTGCAATTCCGCGGCCCATTGTGTAAGTTCTGATTGCCAATCGGGGCGTTCATTTCGAATCCGTTTTTCCAGAGTCAGGACTTTGACGTGAAGCTCACCAATTTGCTTCAACTGCTCCGGTGTATAAACCCACGACTGTGCTTCGTACGAATTATTCAGGAATGCAAACATCCCGAAATACTCATCGTGCGTCAGTGGATCAAATTTGTGCGTATGACACTGAGCGCATTGTGTCGTCAGTCCCAGCACGGCCTTCCCAACACAATCAATGCGGTCAAACATTTCCACCATGCGGAATTGCTCGGGCACAATTGCGCCTTCTTCGTTGATCATGCTGTTGCGAAGAAATCCTGTCGCGATGATTTGCGGCTGGGTCGGATTCGGCAATAGATCGCCAGCAATCTGCTCCACCAAAAACTGATCGTAAGGCATGTCGCTGTTGATCGAATCAATCACCCAGTCGCGCCACGACCATTGCTCACGTTGCAGATCCTTTTCATAGCCATTGGTATCCGAATATCGCGCCAGATCCAGCCAATGTCGAGCCCATTTTTCACCGAACCGCTCGCTGTTCAGCAATGCATCAATTGTTGCCGCAGTTCCATTTTTTTCAAAAGCTGATAATTCGGCCGGAGACGGCGGAAGACCTGTCAGGTCGAGATAAATTCGGCGACACAAAGCAGAATCGGTTGCTCGAGCGGCTGGCTTCAGTGATTCCTTTTGCAGTCTCGCAGCTACGAATGCATCAATCGGCTGCTGAGTTCCAACACTGGGCAGTCGTAACTTTGCAGGTGCAGTGAATGCCCAGTGCGCTTCATAATTCGCGCCTTCGGCAATCCATTGTTTCAGAGTCGCAATCTGTTCCGCCGTCAGTGGCTTATTGTGATCTTTGGGTGGCATCAACAAATCCGCATCATCAGATGTGACGCGGCGGATCAATTCGCTGTCTTCAGGTCGGTCAGGCACGATCGCGGGAGAACCTGATTCGCCGCCGTTCAATGCGTCTGGCCTGAGATCAAGACGCAGGCCAGATTTACGATCAGCGGCGTCTACGCCATGGCAAAGTGTGCAGTGTTCGGCGAATATCGGTTGCACTTGCCGCTGAAAATCGACCGGCGGAACTGCGAATGCGGATTCAAGCCCGGAAGTAAGAGTGGATAATAAGATGCAGAAAAAAACCGACAGCATTTTATGGGACATGGGGAGATGGCTTTCTGGCGAGGATTTTTGCAGCGACAACCACGACGCTCAATTGTAAGGCTTCTTTTGGGCGGGAAAACTGTCCGGTAGCAAAACTTGAAGCCAAAACTGCCTGGATAATGCCGAATTTACGTTGCTGTTCCTGGTGGACATCATTTATTCCGGCCTTTCGCGTTGAACATCTTCGAGCGGCTTGTAAGAATAACCGATGCGTGATCTGACGCCTGAATGGATATGCAGGTTTCTTCGCGACTTTGAATTACCAGATTTTTGTTCACTATAACTGCTATTGGTGCGCCATGTTGAAGGACCGAACTCGAATTGAACGTCAGCTGACTTTTTCTCAGCAGCAGCTCTCAACCATTGAAGCCAAACTGGCTACCGATGGTGTGACTGGCAAAGCACAGAAAAAGAACCCGGTTTGGCGCAAAGTGAGTGCTGAACATCGTCAGTTGAAGCGCCGGTTATATGCGGTTGCAGCGGTGGAAACACGCGAATCAGAAGCTGCTCAACGCAAGGCCGACAAGGCCAACGGAGTTGAAGCCTCCGCCGAAGGTTAATCGTCTCGATAAGTACGTCTGGCTTTCCAGCCTGACACGAAACAAAGCAGTTCAGCCTGGAAAGGCTGACGCACGTTATTTCGAGACAATTTGTTTTGGGCGATCCGGAATGGCTGATTCCGGAAACGCATGACAGCGCTGTTAGGCTCTCCAAAAGTCGAATTTCAGCGTTCTAAGTAGGCTGCGCTATGCCTTGTGGGACGGTTTTGGCCAGCCATCCCCGCATAGATCCGTTTGACTTCCCGCCAGCGTTGATGCCATCATTGCTCTCGGAGAGGTTCGTTGGCCGCTCAAGGA
>JBDNFT010000565.1:0-2451 GCA_041689695.1 Planctomycetaceae bacterium
CATCCATTCAGAAACTTTCTGCTTTTCTTCCTGAGCTTTTAAGGCTTCCGTAGAATCCAGAATACCTCGTACGATACCTTCGATCAGATCAGGATGATCCTGCGCAAAATCTGCACGAGCGAACCACACGTCAGCGATCAGTTTGTTTGCTGTTTGCGTATTCACAAGCATACGATTGCCGGGCAGTTCCGACAGTTTGTAAATGTCCGGAGCCCACGACACGCAGGCTGAGATGTCTTTTTGTCCATTGAATGCAGCAGCCGCTTCAAAAGCATCGTTCGTGTAGATGAATTTTACTTCGGCTGGCTGCACTCCACCCGCTACCAACATGCTTAAAGCGAAATACTGCGACGGCGAATTCTGAGCCAGGACAATCGTCTTGCCACGCAAGTCTCGAACGGTCTTAATGTCATCGCGGACGACAATTCCGTCACCGCCATTCGACCAATCGACCTGTTGAAAGATGCGCGGCATAATGCGGCTGTCTCGCGGCTTTCCGCTGGCATCGACAAAGCCTTCCATGAAGAGCGGCATCATATCGACAGTGGCCCAGCCGATATGGAAATCGCCCGCAGCATATTTGTCACGCATATCGACTGGATTATCAGCGAGAACTAGCTGGATGCGAAACTCTTTGCCATCCTGTGTCTGCCAGACCTTGTTGGGCTGAAATCCTTCGTTGGCATGAATAATGGGTGCCCAACCAGCCCAGACATTGAGCGCAAATTGTACGGTGTTGTTTTCCAGCTTTGCATAACCAGCGGTCCCTTTGACCGGCGGCAGTCGCTCAGCGGGAACAAAGTCGTATTCTTTCTTCGTCGTGACGAAATCATCGGCAGATCCTTCAGCCACCAATTCACCGCCAGCGCCACCACCCACGTTGATTTTACCTGGATCAAGTTCCGGAGCATCGCCTGCATTCGCGTTGATTTTCGGCTCGGCGTTCGGTTTTCCAAAAAAGCCTGCCTGCATACCTGCGAAATAGACCAAGCCGCCGACGACCGCAAGTACGGCGGCATAGAATGCAAATGTTGGACGCCCGTTTGACATTTAAAACTCCCTTGACTGAATTGATTCCAGCATCTGTGTGTAGGCAAAATTCGCCAATACAACTGCTGACTTGAATTTCCATCACTAAATGTGAACTGTGAATGGCATTAACTCAACCGATTCACGGTAATTCCGTGGGAAGTATTTTGAAACGAACAAAGTTTCCGATTGGATCACGCTATTTTTCCTCGTAACAGCGAGCTATGCCCAAGTACGAAACAGTTCCGTCGAAAGGTTCTTTATTCGAAACTGTCAGTCATTTTGGTACTCACAACCGCTAGGATTTTTGAGGACGAAGAGTCATAGTACCACGAGTACCATGCGATGGAGGGGTTTTCAATTACGAGCCACCGATTGTACTCCACGCAGTCGGAAGTGAAAGAATTGGCGAGCGGCATGCGTCAGCTTGCCGGTACAAAAACGAGGTACCGGAGGGCTCACGCCGCTCCGCTCGCCGGACTCATTTTTGGTAGCATCGAAACATGTCGCATCGCCGCTCGAAATTCTTCACGGCATCAAGCGATGCAGACTTCGCGTCGCGCGTTGTGCATTGATGATCTCCAGCGCTTCAGGGATCGCGGCGACGAAGCGAACCAACTGGGACGTCGAGCAACCAAGGGCCGCTGCCGCACGCTTGACGTCGAACTCTTTGGCATCGATCGCATCAAGTGCTTCGGCCAGCATTATTGGAAAATCATCGTGACGCTCGTTGCAGGAGATCTTCTGATTTCGGCAGCGAGACTGCCACAGCGTCGATGGATTCACTTCGGTGTGCCTGACGGAGCGAACGCGAATCGCCAGCAGCAGCCGCAGACGCGAGATCGCAACCTGGCGGTTCTGTTCCTGACTGCGGCGCTCGGCAGCAAATGAGATAATGCCGGTCGGGCGATGAGTGATCTCAATCGCCGTTTCGACTTTATTGCGATGCTGCCCACCTGGGCCGCTATGGCGAGTCCGACGGATGTCGCACTGTTGCAGCAGCGCGTCAACTGTCAACTTAACAGGATGTATGTCGTACGTGCGGAATGAGTTTTGGTCGTCTTCAGCCATCTTCACATTCTTGCACGTCAACCGATGCTCTGGAATCCCATCGCAGTAAATCGAGGCATTTCGATCGCATCAAGAATTTTGACGGCGTTGATTGTGTCGAATGCCACGATGACGCGCCGAGCCCCCTGAGCGTCTGGGGTCTTGCGTTCAATCAATAGCAGATCCCCTGACAACATGAAGCTGCAAAACGGTATTGATTCGCCGAATGTCGTTACGGCAAGTCCGGACTTTGGAATACTCACCGGCCACTCCGCGAATATGCGACGCATATCTTTTACTGCACCAGTCGCCATTAATATCTTCCTTCAAATCCAGAAATCTGTAGCACCAACTCATCTTCGGCGCACTTGC
>JBDNFT010000566.1:0-4819 GCA_041689695.1 Planctomycetaceae bacterium
ACTCCACTGAATATTCGGCATGGCCCATCGGTGTGTGGAAGACACGGCCTTTGCCGTAACCAATCGTGAAGATCATCGGTTCGTTGCGACCGGTCACCTGGGATTCCGCGGTCGCTAGAATCTGCATGTTCTTCGCTGGTCCACGAAGCTTGTCGTAGAGTTCGTCCCTGGCGTGCAGCCATTCTGACGGCATGCCTTTGGTAATCGGGTGTTCGGGGTCGCGAACGATCACTGGAAATTCCCATTGAGCCCCATGGTTTCCGCCATTGCCAGGCGTTTCGTCACGAACAACTTCGCCTTTGTCATTCAGGTAGACGTAAGGTCCGTCTTTCTCAGTGCGTCCGCCCCAGCCGCCGAGTCCGATCATTTCGTTGTACGCTGGCCATTCAGGGAACGCATTGTCCGCCGCATGAACAACGACGAATCCGCCGCCACCGCTGACAAACTTTTCGAACGCAGCCTGAGTCTCCTTTGGCCAGGCAGATGCGCCGTGGCCAAAGTTGCTGATCACCACTGAATATTTGCTGAAGTCCGGTTTGAAATCCGGATCAGTTCCCTTCGGCGCGGCAGTGGCGACATCGACGGTGAACAGCTTCGTTTCTTCGAGATAACTCTTCATCATCTTCGTCGTTGTCGGCCAGACAGCGTGATTGTTCTGGCCATCGACGATCAAAGCCTTAAGCGGTTCAGCAGCAGTCAAAGAATTCGGCATAAACTGCAGTGCGACTGCAGTCAGCAGAAAACTGAAGAACAATCGAGCGTGACAAAGTTTCATGGTGGGAGACTTTCCTGGGTTGGGTGTGTGAAGCGGAGCGTAACACACCACTAGCAACAAATAATGGTCAGGATAAAATGGTGTTTGAGTTACGCTTCACATACCCTACGAAAGAATCACTTTGCATACAACTCCGCAAACGCCTGGCGGTACGGAAGTTCATTCGCCGGGAACAGCGACTTGAACGTCGAATCTTCAGCAGCACCACGCTGGAAGCGGCGTTTTTCGAAAACCGGCATCGTGTGACCGGTGATTTGTTCAATGCCGCGACGAACGACTTCACCCTTCAGTTCGTAAAGTTTGCCATGATCCCAGTCGGTGAGTTCGATAAACGGGATGCCTTCAGAAACTTCAATAACATTCGGCAACGCGAAAGGGCTGAATCCACGGAAGCCAAGTGTCGCGGCGGGCGCCCATGATCGCACATGGCCACGACTTTGTCCGCCACTGTAGGTCAAAGAATGCTTGACTGCGTTCACGCCCCAGCCTTCGTGATACAACAGCGAATTGTTGAGCACACTACGAATCGTGAGTTCGCTGTTTTCCTCGATCGGATAGTCCTTCATGTTTTCGTCGCCACCATCGCCATCCGCCAGATAAATCCATTCCGGATAGCGTTTGCGAATCTCGCGACAGAGCGCTAACGACATTGCGGCCGACTGCACATCGAGCGGCTTGTAGTCTTCGATAACTTTGACGGCTTCGCGGTAATCGATGGCGGACGCCGGAACATCAATCACTTCCAGAAACAGACCCAGATCCAGCGACGACAGGAATTCGTGCGCCTGTGAAGCGTCCTGGCCCTGTGAGTCCACCGACAATGTGAAAGCCTTCAGTCGTCCGGGCGATTCACCGCGTTTCAGCATCGCGTCATAGATCGCCAGAAAAACCGCACCGCTATCGATGCCGCCGCTGAAGAGCACGCCAATAGGTGCGCTCGTCGGAATCTGATCCAGCCAGCGATAGATTTCCTGCTGCATCGCGCCGATGTAGGCACGACCAATTTCGTCGAGATTACTGTTCAGTCGATTACGTTCCGGTGTGAAGAATCGCGTGCAGCCGGGGCTTGGGTCGGGACAACCAATCAAAGCCAGCTCAAGAATGTGATGAGCCGGCACCATGCGAGTGTAAGACGGATGAAATTGTTCGGCGAGACCTTCCTTCTTCAGCCATGCCGCGATTTCATCAATGCGTTCGGCCACAATCAGGCAAGGGCCCGCGACCTGCTTTGCCAGAAAGTATCGCATCGGGCGACCGATCGAACGGGCCATACGAATGATGTGTCCATTCTGATGCACGATGGCAAACTGACCATCGATTTCACGAACTTTCGCGGGGTCGCCAGAACCAAGTCTGGCGATTGCGTCGTCAACAGTCATGTTGAAGATCGTGTTTGCAGTCGGCTCCAGAAGATTGACGAAGCGTTCAACGTAAGCGTGATTGTGCATGGAAAGGTTTCCTGAAACTCTGCTGAAAAATAGAGCGGTTAAAATCGGCCAGTGCAAAGTGTCATACGCTGACCATCGCCTGGTCGCGAAGGAATTAAAGGCGACTACTTTAGAAACGGTGCCACAGAATCGGCGACGACTTTCATAGCCTGATCAATCAACGCCACCGCCTGCTTAGTCTCCGGTGCCTCAGCGATGATGCGAATGATGGGTTCGGTGTTGCTGGCGCGGACCTGAACCCAGCGATCTTTCCAGTCCAGACGCAGGCCATCGCCGTCGCGGGCTTCGGCGTCGGGGAAGGCTTTTCGCAGAGCGTCGCAGGCGGCAGGCACGGCACTAGCTGGACACGTGATTTTGTCTTTGACGATCGTGTAAAACGGAAGCGAATCGGCCCATTTCGCAAGTGTTGTTTTTTTGTCCGTCATCCCGGCCAGTACGTAGGCCATCGAAACCAGACTGTCTCGTACGTAGCCGACTTGCGGATCAATGACACCGCCATTTCCTTCGCCACCAAGCACGGCCTGCACTGATCGCATCTTAGCACAGACGTGGGCTTCACCGACAAAGCTTCTGTGAAACTGACACTTATGTTTCGCTGCTATATCAGCCGTGACGCGACTGGTGGATCCATTGACGACAAACGGTCCTTTGCGACGTTCCAGAACAAAGTCCGCTGCAAGTGCAAGAGTCAGTTCTTCGCCGATGTAGCGTCCATCGTTATCCACAATCGCCATGCGGTCAGCGTCCGGGTCCTGAGCAAAACCGGCGTCTGCTTTGTTTTGAATCACCGCTTTGCAAAGATCGCCGAGATTCTTTTCTGTCGGTTCTGGAATATGTTCAAAGCGGCCGTCCGGCGTTCCGCCAAGCACGATCACTTCGCATCCAAGTGCTGCCAGTAAACGGGGTCCACATGTGGCACCGGAGCCGTGGTTGCAATCCAGCACAACGCGATATTTCTTTTTGCGAATGGCTTCGACATCAATCAGTGACAACACCTTTTCGATGTGTGGCTGAGACGGGTCTGTCAGCGTGGTCACCTTGCCGAGGCCAGACCAGTTCTTCCATGTGATCGCTTCGGATTCCAGGATGCCTAGCAGTTGCTGACCGAGTTCGCGATTGAACACAGATCCATCCGGCGCGAAGGGTTTCAGTCCGTTCCATTCGATGGGATTGTGACTGGCCGTTATTTGAAGTCCGCCGGCGGCATTGTGATGTCGTACCAGCACACCACATGTGGGTGTCGTACAGATTCCGGCGTCAAGAACTTCACAACCAGTGGCCAGCAATCCGGAAATGACGGCATGCTGAATCATAGGACCGGTTGATCGACCGTCTCGTGCGACGACCACTTTGCCGCCGCAGAAGATCGTGCCAAGGGCTGCGGCGAACCGCGTCACGTAGATCGGATCCAGGCCGTCGCCAATGATGCCACGCAAACCGGATATGCTCAGTATTCGAGTCGTCACTTATCGTCTCCCTGCTGTGATGCTGTTCGATCGGCGGTGAATGTGTTTCGCGATAATTCCAAAGCAGCTATCGTACTATTCTCAGCGGCAGAAAGCACCCAAGTAGGTCCTCCTTGCCGAGGAGGACTTTCGCCGTAAGGCATTCTGTACCGGATTCTGTACCCGAATGACACTTATGCTGATTGGACAAGGAGGAGAAATCTGACGCTGAGGTACTTCGAGACAATCCTGGGATTTCTGCTACGGCCAGACTCTCCCAGCGGTCATTGGGAGATTCAATACCGGCACTAATGGGAGATTCAAAACGAGCATTGATGTTGAATGCGCAGTAAGACTCTCAGGAGGGCTATTCTGCGAAAATTCAGATCGCGTTTGATCTGGCGTTTTATAGAGGCTAAAACTCACCGACGACGTTGCCTTCGCTCATATCGCAGTTAGATTGCCAGACGCCGTAGGTGGCTCAGCGAGCACTGGCGTCGGAGAAATCCGGAAGAGCGTCCCATTTGGCAGGATCGCCGCTGTCGATGTTGTCGCTGATGAAGCGGACGGAACCATCCATCATCAGCACAGTAATACCGCTGTTGTGGTAGCTTGACATCTGGTGATAACAGTAATTGCCCAATCCCGGATCAACTCCAGGTTTGCATTGGTTCGGTCGGTAGTAAGCGCTGCTCATCGTATGACCCACAAGAAGGTAAAAGCCTGAAAGAGTACGAGAATGTGCGTCATACAATTCTTCTTAGTTGCCAGCAGTCGCTCGTTCGAGTTCGCTGCCTCTGGGTAAGCCAACCAGACAGCAGGCTGCGAGAAATCCAGCGATGAGTACAATGTCGATTGTGCCAACATGGGAAGGAGATAGACTTGCCATGAGAATTGTCTCACTTCATCCACACCTGCACGAGTTCCATATGATACGCCCATCGATCCCATTGGGAAGCACTGATGGGTATCATGGTAGTTGTGAAATGCCAATCCGATCTGTTTGAGATTGTTTCGACATTGAGTTCTTCGAGCTGGTGACTCTTTTGATGGAAGGTTGGGATTGTCAATGGCAGGTGCCGGTGGCACTCGATTTGACAAAGTAGACGTCACTCTCCGAGTGACGAAGGCCGCAAAACGCGGCCCTTGGC
>JBDNFT010000567.1:0-4182 GCA_041689695.1 Planctomycetaceae bacterium
AACGCGGGCAGCGTCCATGAGAGATCGGTCAGGTGATAGCCGTTGCGTTTCCGGCAGAATTCCATTGGTGACTCATCAGGTATTCGGAGCAAGTCTACACATGCCACCACGACACACGCTGTCGTACCAAATAAGAAATCCGGAACTTTTGATAGAATCTGACCCCGATATTTCTTGTGGGATGAGTCGAAAGAACCTGAGGGACGATACAGCTTTTACAGAAACTTAGTGCTATCCTCTGCCGGCCCATCAGGGCCTGAATCGCATCTTGAATTCTGACTTCTTCTGTACTTTTTTTTGTGTCGAAGATGACCGCATCGCTGAATCAGCCATTAACCCCCGTTGTGGTTCGACGGTCAACACAGCGCCGCTGGGTCTTTCGAATTCTGGCGATCACATGCGCTTCGATTGTCGCCGTGCTGCTGGCTGAGATAACTTTGCGACTGTTTGTCCCTGACACACGATCTCCGTATATCTACGATGAATTCACCGGCACGCGACTTGAGCCCGGACATAAGTTTGTGTTTCAGTCGGAAGGTTATTCGTCGAATGTGATCAATTCGCGAGGTCTGCGAGATCGCGAACATACGCTTAAAAAACCAGCAGACACGTTTCGAATTGCGATCCTGGGCGATTCGTTCAGCGAAGCATTTCAGGTTGCTCAGGAGAACACGTTCTGGTCAGTTCTGGAACGCGACCTTCAGGCGACATCGGAATTGAAAAACCGAAATGTTGAGGTCATTAATTTCGGTGTCTCCGGCTTCGGTACGATTCAGGAATGGCAGATGCTGGAACACTATGTCGGCGACTATGCGCCGGATCTTGTTCTGCTTGCGTTCCTGCCTGGCAATGATGTCCGCAACAATTCACGACAACTCGAATCCGACCATCGTCGCCCGTTTGCAGAACTGAACGATGGCAAGCTGCAACTGGATTTTTCGTTTCGTGATGATCCAGACGAAAAACGATTTCGGCAGCTCACGTGGTCCGCTTGCAAAGACCAGGCGATCCGCCATTCACGCGTGATCCATCTCCTCTATCGAGTTCTTGAGAACTGGCGATCGCGAACAGCATCTCAGAGTACGCCCAACACGGGTTTCGCCAATGCTGATGAAGCAGGCATCGACAGCGCGGTCTTTGCACCGCCGAAGACTGATGCCTGGCGAGAAGCATGGGAGATCACGGATCGAGTCCTGGAAGCGATGCAGACAGAATCCAGAGCGATGGGGGCTCAATTTGTCGTCGTGATTCTGAATAACCCGGTGGAAGTCCATCCTGATCCGGAAGTCACGCTGCAACTCGCCCGAAAACTTGGCTCCGTCGATCTAAAAGAGCCGCAACGCAGAGTCATGGCGAGTGGCCAGCGGTATGGATTTCCTGTCATCGATCTGTTTGAACCGATGCAGGAGATCGCTCGCGAAGACCACGTTTTCTTTCACGGCTTCCATAACACTTCACCAGGGACTGGTCACTGGAATGAAAGTGGCCATGCCACAGCTGGAAAACTCATCGCACAACAACTGGCACAATTGCTGAAGAGTGAGACTTCAGACCAAAGCACGCCCGAACGGTCAACGCCGTGAAGGATCTTGTAGCCGGATTCGTGAGAATTCGGGCATTCGCCGTGAACCTATTCCGAAGTCTCACGACTTCGGCTACGAAACGCAGTCTGTCACGACCATTGCTGCGGCTGCTGTTGTGGCGAAACCATGGTATTGGGATTGCATGTCGCTGGTGGCACATTGACAGGGCTGTTGAAGACTTCGTGATACACCGTAAACAACGCGCCAAAGGTCAACGGCATGATCAGGATTGCTCCCACGTAGCAGGCACACATGCCCAGCATCGTAACCAGATAATGCACAAACAACATTCCGCACAACGGACCAAAGTTGTGCCATGCCGCCCGAGCACTCAGCGTTACTGATTCCCACGCGCCAGTGCCACGATCAACGATCAATGGAAATGCGAATATGAACGGAATATAGATCACAAGTGACAGGAAAATAATCAGCGGATAAATCGTGATGAATGTCCCAAGCACTTGTGCTTCGTTGTTACCAGCGGTCGCAAGCATGAGCAACATAAAGATGATCAGTGGCAGCATCACGGCCATCGAAATGGCGATGAAGATAAGCATCACCAGAAGTGAGTTCAGAAAGACGTCAAAGCCTTTGAAAAGAGTCTCGAATCGCACCTGAATGCCGTTCATGCGATAGCGAAAGCATAGATACATGCCACACATCATGGGGCCTGTCATGATGCCCAGCGGTACTAAGGAACCGATCAGAATCGCGATCAGACAGATTCCGACAAACAGCCAGTACTGATCCCCAAGCATCGCCTTTGCCTCTTTACAGTCGCTCGATCGGTCTGGCAGAGATTCTGCGAAATTCTTCAGAACCTTGCGGGCCAAAACCAGAAAATTCATCGGGCGCGGCAAACGGATTCGACATGGTGAGTCTCACCTTGATTACTGAACTGAGTTAAGAATCGACGAAGTCCCCGGATGGAGAAACCGCCGAAGGCTAACTGTTTTCGGGTCCCTATTGAAGCGAATCCCGAACCGTGTGAGCCCCCATGACTCCATCCTGCGCAGGCAAAGGTGCCCAATTCCCATTGTGGTACCGCCAAAGAATCACCATTTGGCGCGGGGGCATGGGTGGATACAATCCGCGGCTTAGCATTCTGGCGATCTGAAACGGTCGCCCGCCGCGAAATGACTGAATCTGGAAAATCATCGATGGAAGCCGGAATTGTCGGCCTGCCGAATGTCGGCAAGAGCACACTATTTAACGCCCTGACTTCATCCACAGCCGCTCAAAGCGCGAACTACCCGTTCTGCACGATCGAGCCGCATGAAGGGATCGTCAGTGTGCCTGATGCGCGACTGACTCGAATCACCGAATTCATTCCTCCACAGAAAGTCATCCCGGCGATTCTGAAATTGGTGGATATCGCTGGTATCGTGAAAGGCGCCAGCGAAGGCGAAGGGCTTGGTAACAAGTTTCTAAGTCATATCCGTGAAGTGGACGCGATCATGCAGGTCGTGCGCTGCTTTGTTGATGACGACATTACACATGTCGGCGGCGGCGTGAATCCGCTGTCCGATATCGAAGTCATCGAAATGGAATTGAGGCTGGCGGATATGCAGACGCTGGAGAACTCGATCCCGAAGGCTCAACGTGCTGCCAAGAGCGGTGACAAAGACGCAAAGCTGCGCGCGACGGTTATGGAGAAGTGCCAGGAAATCGTGAACGCAGGCAAACCGTTGCGAAGCGCTGAATTTACAGACGAAGAACGGACTGTCGTAAGAGCCATCGGTCTGATGACAGCCAAGCCAATTCTGTTCGTAGCGAATGTGGCAGAGGATGATCTGGAAGGCAAAAGTCCGCTTGTGGATCAAGTTCGCAAATACGCAGCCGAACACGGCGCGTCGGTTGTGCCGGTGTGTGCGAAGCTGGAAGCAGAACTCGCGGAACTCGATGAAGCAGATCGTCAGGAAATGCTGGAATCTGTCGGACTGACGGAACCGGCACTTGGACCGTTGGCACGAGCTGCCTACAAAACGCTGGGACTGCAGAGTTACTTCACTGCCGGTGAAAAAGAAGTTCGCGCCTGGACAATTCCTATTGGAGCGACCGCACCTCAGGCGGCTGGTGTCATTCATAGTGATTTTGAACGCGGATTTATTCGCTGCGAAGTTTATACCTTGCCGGATCTTGTCGCTCACAAGACCGAAAAAGACATCCGCGCGGCGGGCAAACTACGGGTCGAAGGGAAAACCTACGTCATGCAGGATGGTGACATTTGTCACTTCCTGTTTAACGTTTAATTCTGAATCACTCGCCCGCAGTGCGGCCAAGAGCAATATCGAAGTCGTTCATCGCGGGAACCATCATGGCAACCGAAGTAAATCCGTAGGCGACACAAATCCAGAAACACACGCCAAGGTTGCCGCCCAGAAGAAAATCCGTAATCGCATAGAACGTCAGAAACGGCAACATGATCGACGCCAAGGTCAGCGCGCCGGACGGATTGCGGTAGGTCAGTGACGTATAAAGCCCCAGACTTCCAAATCCGATGAACAGGATGAAGCTTTGCAATTGAATCGCGAACGATGACCGTGCCTCAACCAGCAGCAACATAAAGATGAAGATACCGATGAACAGAAAGAACGTC
>JBDNFT010000568.1:0-3514 GCA_041689695.1 Planctomycetaceae bacterium
ACATGGGAGGTCGTTTTACCGAGACAGCACGTTCATTTTGTCGTTTCGAAAGTTACCATTCGACAAGACGGGTATAATTTTGCGATACTATTGGTGACGCGTCTGGGATCTCGCCCTCTGAAACTAAAAGTGACATGACCATGATGACACCATTTCAATTCTTTGCCTCAACGGTCCTTCTTTTGACATTGGCATCAACTGCGAACGCGCAACCGCAACCAACTGCGAACGCGCCGTCGGGACCCACCAGTGGCCCAAGTAGCCCACTAGGCGGAACGACAGCATCAGGAGTCGCAGCGACCGACGTCTCCACGCTGGGCTCCAATGCAACAGAAACATTTATCGGGTCTAACGCAACGCAGGGTTTTATCGGCGGTGCAACTGGAAATACCACTCAGCAGCGAACCAATCGCCAGTTTCAGGCACTTCAAAACGACAATCAGCAGCAAACACAACAAGCCACTGGGACGCCGCGAGCGATAAAGACGACGCTCCGAGTCGGCTTTGCATTTCCATCAGCACCGCAGTTGACAAGCTTAGGCCGCATGGCAAATGCAAATGTCCCATCCATGAACCGTTTCATTCCTCAGCGACCAGAACTTGCTGGCATCAGCGTCGATGTGAACCCCAGCGGCTTAGCGGTTCTCACTGGATCCGCTTCAAGTGAAGAGACCAGTCGCCTGGCTGCAAATTTGATGCGAATTCAGCCAGGCGTTCGCAAGGTCGATAACCAAGTTGTCGTGCGGGTCGAGTAATTCGACCGGCCGAGTAATTCGGCCATCGTGACGTAGACGAATCTAAGGGCTCCGGCGGAATGGCTGACAAAGGACGGAAGTATCATCGGTCGCCACATGGCAAGAAGGTTCGAGTTGACCTGCGACGTAACAAGCAAGTGCGAACGCGGCAACAAAACCTGACCGACGAACTGATGAATGATCAGGAGTCCGCTGCGGACGTCAATAGTTCCGAGCGTGTGACAGGTCGAGGCGACTTGTCTCGGCGTAGAACACTGGTTGGCGTTTCGTCCGAAGGAAATCAACTCCTTCGCGTCGTCGATCAGATCGGCCTGCGTCATGGTCGCGTGACCAGCTTCATCGGTCTGCATATTATGGTGCGCGACGATGCCGACCAGAAAGAATTCTCCTGTTCGGTTCGCGGTGTACTCAAATCGATGGCTCGCGATGCCCGCAACGTTGTGGTCACCGGCGATCGTGTCCTGTTTCGACAGGAAGGCGACGCCGGTCAAGCTGTCATCGAACGAGTTGAACCACGCCACGGCCTGTTATCACGCGGCAGCCACGGTCGCGAACATATCCTCGTCGCCAACATCGACCAGGTGCTGATTGTCGGCACGGCCGCCGATCCCGATTTTAAGCCACAGCTTATCGATCGCTTTTTGGTGAGTGCCGAGCGATTGAATATCGAGCCGATCATCTGCATCAACAAAATCGACCTCGTCGATCCAGCAACGCTGCTGCATCATGTGCGAACGTACGGCAGGATTGGCTATAATGTCGTTCTGACCTGTGCCAGGGACGGACGCGGCATCGATCAGTTGCGACATCTGTTGAAGAACCGACAGACCGCAGTCAGCGGCCAAAGCGGTGTCGGAAAATCAACGCTGCTGAATTGTGTAGACAACGAACTGGGCCTGCAAACTGCAGATGTCAGCGACTGGACTCGCAAGGGCACTCACACGACTCGTCGATCCCGCCTGGTTCCGCTGTCTTTCGGGGGTTGGGTCTGCGACACGCCGGGCATTCGTCAGTTTGAGTTATGGGATATCTCACTGGAAGAAGTCGATGGCTACTTTATCGAATTTCGCCCGTTCATTGCCACATGTCGTTTTCCCGATTGCACCCACATTCATGAAGCTGGCTGCGGTGTGAAAGAGGCGGTCACGCAGAAGCTGATATCCGAAGCCCGCTACAACAGCTACCTCCGGCTTCGGGAAGAAGACGTCTGGGTCTGGAAAAACCCCGCCCGCGGCCAGGCAAAGTAAGTTGGCTTAAACACGCCATCGGCGATCACACTATTGGGAACCGTGCCCCCGAAAACTGGCCGGTAGTAACCGGCCCTTCGAAAACTACTCCCGCCATGCGCAATGCAGGCTAGGGCAAATCTTGTGGTGTAAGTATGGCCTTGCTGTAGTCCATGATGTGCAGCACGAGCGGTGTTTCAGAAATGACTTTGGGAACGCCGCGAGAATTCTGTGGGCTGTGTGTCTTGAAGTCTGTTGGCACTGGATCGCGACGCAGAGTCCGCTGGTTTGGCGGGGACTGATTGTTGTCTCGCACCTTGATGCCGAACTTGCCATCGACGTCAGTTTCTCCTCCAGAACCCAGTGTCAGCACTGTCCAGTGTGCGAGTGGTTTGTTGTCCAGATCGACAAGCTGTCCTCGCAACATTTTTCCCTTTGGAACTGTGATTTGCAGCACGGGCACCTCAATTCCGTCGGCAGCGACGGACGACTGAAATCTCACGGGCGTTCCAGGAAACCACGCGAAATCGTTTTCGTCGGTTGGTGGCGTGAATTCAGCCGGCATACGATCCACAGTTGCGAAGTTCCAAGTGTCTTCAAAAACGCGAGCGCGGAATTCGCCGCGTTCGTCTGAGACGCCTGTTGCAACTTCGTGGAATCTGTTTTCATCGGAGATTGAGACTCCGACTCCCGCAACGGGCAATCCTGAATCTTCGCGAATAATCTTGAACGGCACCTGTATCGTTTCTTTGAGAACAAACTCAATTTCAGGTGACGTACCGGCGATCAGCGTGTGTTTGTTCGGCACCAGCCGCCATTCTGCATCTGAATCTGCATGTTGCCAGATAGATAATTCGCCGGTTGCAATGGCGGCGACTTCAAAGCGACCTTCGTCGTCGGTGACGACCGTCGCAAGTCCATCCACCTCACCGTATGGCCAGTTCTTGACATCGCTACGCAAATCGACCTGAATCCCTTTCAAAAACTCGGCCGGCGCTCCAACGAGTCGCCCTCGAACTCGTGTTGTGGGCTGCAGTCGCAGAGTCATGACTCCATTCGCATCGACAAGCGATGTACTCAGGTACTTAACATTGTTCCGCTGAATACCGTAATCATCCGATTGAATTGTCAGCGAATGCAGCGAGGCACCTTGAAAATTGTCCAGCTCTACAATTCCGTCAGCATCAGATGTTCGCCGAAGGAATTCTGGAACAGTGTCCATCAAATCGGTTATTAAGTAGGCGCCTGGTGGCATCGGCATCGCCACCTTCGAAGGAGTGACGACCGCTCCCGCAACTCCATTCCTTTTAGGATCGGTGACACGAAAACGCACTTTGTCGGGAACGGTCAGTGTGATGTTGACAGGCGTTGCAAGATCCTCTTTTGATGCGAACTGAGTTTCCACATTCACCGCATAACCCGGATGCCATACCCACCGACCCAGCGGTTCGCCCTTTCGCCATGAGACACCTGACAGCGCGAGTTCAAAGCGACCGTTTGCATCCGTTTTCGCCCGCACTACTATCGGAGTTC
>JBDNFT010000569.1:0-4876 GCA_041689695.1 Planctomycetaceae bacterium
AGCGGCAGCCACCGTCGCTCGTTTTACGAGTTTGCGGGCCCTGCGATTCAACGGTAAAAATGGGCAAACCAGCATCGGTGACGATGGCGTCAGGGCTCTCGCTGCCTGCAAATCACTCAAAGTATTGGCCCTGGACGAACTTACCTTCGTCGGTACCGACGGCTTGTCTGCCTTGACTGGACTCACTGAGCTGGAAGAACTGTATGTTGCCGGCACCGTTGTCGATGACGATTCCTGCAAGCTGATCGCCGGTTTTCCTAATCTCAAAAAGCTCCGCCTCGCCAGAAATCAAGTGAGCGACGCTGGCCTGGAAACGCTGTCTGTGTGTTCAAAGCTCGAAGAATTGGATCTCAGCGAGGATGCCTTGCTGACCGACGCTGGTATGGCTCATATCGCCAAGCTGACTGCCTTAAAGAAACTTAATCTCTGGCGAGTTCAGATCTCTGATAAAGGTGCCTTGAAACTAGCACCGTTAACCAAGCTTGAATGGTTGAATCTAGACAATACCAAGCTGACTGATGCGGGCTTGTCTTTGCTCAAAGATATGAAGGCACTGACTTTTCTGCATCTTGGTTCAACTCAAATCACCGCCGCCGGCGCCTCGGAACTGTTTCATTTGACTTCACTCAAGGATTTGAAAATCACTCGCACCGCTTTGGCAGCCAGTCTTACTGCCGTCGATCAACTCAAAGAACACCTCAAAGGTACGGCCATTCAGACTGAATACATCGATACTGAATGATCACCCGTCTTTGTTGATAACGTGTTGAACACTGTCCTGGTTCGTTTTGTTGATTCCCGGTGTTCTTCAACGCGTGTTTTGGTTCTCCCTCACTCTGTGTTGGTCGATCTTGCCTTTATCACCTTGCTTCAGAACCCTTCTCCGTATCTTGTCACGCTTGTTTTCACGTTGATTCGTGATTTAAAAACCTTGTTTTTTATTGGTTTCCTGCTTCTTTTGCCTCTAGTTATCAACATTCTTTGCCGTCTCTTCTACCTCTTCTACTCTTTTAATATTCTTTTTCTAATCACTTACGGCAAACGCAAAGAAAGCCCCGTTGATGTGACTCAACGAGGCTTGTTGTGTTTTCTTTGAATACGAAGCGTCGATATTCCCTCGATCGCTATTTCATAAAGAAGTCCGTTGGTCCACGAAACGTGTAGTACGGATACTGAACCTGAGCAGGCGCGGCATTTTCTGGTGGACGCGTCATGTTCTGAGGAGCCGAATACGTATGGAAGTTGCGATGCACAGGATGAAACGGCAGATTACAGCCTGCTCCCTGAGAGTTTGGAGCACATCTTTGGCCATGATTTCCCCGGCGTGGACCGCAGGATTGGCATTGACCATTTCCCATACCCATACTGGACTGACACATAGGACAGCCATCATTCATCACAGGCCCGTCGCTCCATGCGCCAGGATCACCGTGCGGACTTTGGCCTCGCATGGTAGGCGTCGAAGAAGCACAGCCGGTCACTAGAATACCCATCGCCCCCGAAAGCAGCACTGCTATAGCACGATATCGCATCGAATAAACTCCTTAATCTTTGTCGGCAACTTTCTTCGGCAATCGTCTTGCAGAAGACCCCCGGGCGGTTTCAAGGCTAAGACGCAAAGTGTCAAGCGGCACGGAGCGACAGCTAAGTAAACAGCGTTACTATTCGTTATCGGCAGAAGAATCGTTGAATCGAGCAGAATCCCTACAAATCCTCCCGAGTTCGATCAGGAAGACTGAGAGGTATTGCGGAAACAGGCAGCGGGGAATACAGTCCTGTGGCAATCTGAGTGGTTAGCGACCGCGAGAGAAGATAGCCGTAACCACTTACGATATCAGGATTTAAAAACGGTAAGGGAGTGAAAAAGTGCATATAGCCGCCTCAACGCGAAGCCTGTGGGATATGGCGTTCCCGGCAGCCTGCCTGCAGATTCAGGAACTGGGATTCGACAAACTGGAAATATGGCTAAGCGAAGACTTTGACCAGTTAAAGCCATCACAGGTAGCCGCCGACCCGGAAGGCTGCGTGGCACAGTTGAGAGAAGCCAGCCGACTGACACCAAACTCGATATTCATAGAAACAGAAGTCGATTTAGACACCTTCAAAGAAATCGTGAAGTTCGCGAAACATTTGCGAATAGCGCAGATCACGATTCAGGCTTCACCGAAGGGAACACCGTTTAACAGCGAAATCGACAGACTTCGAGACCGTAACGCCATTTGTCATCACGAAGCGATAAGGCTTTCGATCGTGACTAAAACAGGTACGCTGACCGAAGATCCGCATACCGCCGTAGAACTTTGTCAGGCGGTGAAGGGTTTAGGTATCACCCTGGACCCCAGTTACTACATTTGCACGACAGGCGGACCGAAGGATTTTGACATGATTTTCCCGCATGCTTTGCACGTGCATATGCGAGATACCTCGACGACAGAACTGCAGGTTTTAGCAGGACTAGGCGAAGTCGATTACAATCATATCGTGCAGATGCTGCGTCATAACGGGTATCAGAGAGCACTCAGCGTGGACTTGCTGCCGCGAACAATGGAGGGCGAAGAACGCCTGCGAGAGATGCGGAAACTGCGACTGTTATTGGCTAGCCAGTAGCGATCGTGGCGTAGTAAAAACAGAACAGGGCGGAAAAACAGGCGTAAAATAAAAGAAAAAGCCCAGCAACAGCGAATTTAGGGCCAGTGAAAGGTGTTCGTTGATGAACAGCCCGCATAGTTAAGAACAGTAGCAAAAAGTACGTCAGGCTTTCTAGGCTGACATGAAGCAGAAAGAGTGAGCCAAAAACGGCTGATGTGCTTTATTTAGCGACCGTTCCTTGATGAGACGAAGGGCAGTGAGCAACGAATGAAGCCAACAGTATCCGTGATAATCCCTGTGTACAACGGAGCCGAAGAAGTTCGTCGAGCGATCGATAGCGCGTTGGCACAAGTGAATTGTGCAGTCGAAGTGATCGTGGTGAACGATGGCTCTAAAGAAGCCACTCAAAGCGTGCTGGGCGAGTACGGCGACAGAATCCGAGCGATTAATCAGCAGAATAGCGGATTGGCGCAGACGCGGAACAACGGGATCGAATTAGCTCGAGGGGAATGGGTGGCGTTTCTGGATCACGACGACTACTGGAAACCAGAGAAGCTTTCCGAGCAGTTGAAAGCAGCAGAAAGAACGGGTTACGACGTCGTCTACACAAACGCAGGAAATTTTGGCGAAGTCGATCGCGTGGCTGAACTGAGAAGCGAACCGGCAGCAATGGTCGAAGGTGATTTGCTGCAGCCATTACTTTTGGATAACTTCATAGTCGTATCAAGCGTGATGATTCGACGAACAGTGATCAAAGAGTGCCAAGGCTTCAACGCGAGTCTCCCATGCGTCGAAGACTGGGATCTTTGGCTGCGACTTTCGGCTAAAGGCGTACGATATGCAGCCGTTCGAGAGCCAGTGACGAAGTACCAATGGCGAGCGGGGTCAATGTCAAAGAACTTCGACTTGATGCGAACAACACGCAAAAGAATCGTTTGCAACGCTCTGGAAACTGATCGAGCCAAAGCATTGCCATGGTCAGTCCGTCGGCGAGCCTTAGCCAGCATCGAAAGCTGCTCGGCATGGTTTCTGGCGTCGTCGTCACCACGAAAAGCGATCACATGGTACGCGAACTCCCTCTGGTACTGGCCATTCGACGTGAATAGCTGGAAGGGCGTCGTGAAGGGCTGCCTGGGACGTTCGTAAGAAAGAAACGGGGCGTGCGTGAATAAAAAGAGGCATTCAGCAGCGAGAAGACATTAATTTTAAATAACAGTAGCTGAAATGAATCTAGTAGACGTAAGTACCAAACAAGAACAGGCAGGGGAATTAGTGTCGCGAGCAAAATGAAAACACCACCATCAAAGGATATAGGCTCAGAGCGATCAGCAGCGGACAAGCTGTCCAATCTAGGCGAACAGTCATTCGTAAGACGGATACTGACGGTGATGGGTGTAGATGCCGCAGTAGAGTATGCGATATTGGCTCGGTTATGGCAATTATTGACAGGGCCAGCGACTCAACTGATATTGGTGGTAGGTTTTTCGAAGGCAACACAGGATTACTACTACGTCTTCAGCAATATGCTCGGGATGCAGGTATTTGTGGAGCTGGGGCTGCATGTCGTCTTGATCAGCGTCAGCAGCCATGAATGGTCGCGATTGACTTTACAGGAAGGAAAGATAGTAGGCGATCAGGTGGCGCGATCGAGGCTTATTTCCCTTGGTCGCATGATGCTGCGTTGGTATGGTGTAGCGGCATTGATCTTCGCCTGCACAATCACGGCGGCCGGGTTTCTCTACTTCACAGACACTTCCGGCAACGAAACGCAGCGAGAGAATGTTTCTTGGCTAGCGCCGTGGCTAGCGTTGGTGATCGTAAATGGATTGCAGTTGCCGCTGCTGCCATTGACCTCGATCCTGGAGGGCTGTAACCAGTTGTCAGCAATTAATCGAGTCCGATTCTGGCAGGCTGTAGTCGGCACAGTCGTTGTTTGGCTCGCCGTATCAAGTGGTTTTGGGCTTTGGGCTTTGGTAGCATCCGCTTCGATTCGACTGTGCGGTGAGTGTTTTCTCGTAGCCGTCCGTTTTCGACCGTTCTTTGAGGCGTTTCGATCGCCTCCGGAAGGGGACCAAGTAGACTGGAAGCACGAAATCCTGCCTCTCCAGTGGCGAATAGCGGTGCAGGGAGTCCTTCTTTGGCTGGCCAATCAGATGCCTCTGCTGTTGATCTTTAAGGACCGGCCGACTGGCGAAGCGACGCAGCTCGGCATGACCTTGACAATTCTCACGGCGTTGCAGGCGGCTTCGCTCGCATGGATCGAAACGAAACGTCCGATATTCGGGGC
>JBDNFT010000570.1:0-5492 GCA_041689695.1 Planctomycetaceae bacterium
CCACGATGCCGACGTTCGATCCTGCGGGAAATGTGCGATACAGCGGGGCGGCGGATGCCATCGGTGAGATGCTCAGTAAGTCGCTGGACAAAAAGCTGTTTACCGAAATGCAGGCGTTTGAGTCAGCATCATCGCCGATGTTCAATCGCAAGATCGGCCACACGCAACGCGGTGGACGTCCCATTCTGTTCGATCGTTTTTACGCTTCGCAGCTTGGTGGAAAAGCTGTTGATTTGCTTGTTTCCGGGGAATCAAATGTCATCGCAACATTGCAGTATGAACGGGCATCGGGATTTCATGTGAGTTCGATTTCAGCGAACAAGCTTCGCGATCAACATGGAGAAATCCATCCTCGTTCCGTTCATCCGTCATTCTACGACGCTGGAAGAATGCTGCTGTCTCAGACTGGAATTGAGTATCTGCATCCAATCTTTGCGAATGCCATCGGTGCGGATGACGTCGAATCTATTCGCACGCAGATGTTCAGTTCAGGAAGCGTTCGCAATCGTTACCAAAGTATTAACACGGACATCCGAAAACGCATCAGATATCTTTAATGAAGGCTGAAAGTCCACAAAACCGCCAGGATTTCTGGCTCTGCATCAAGCTGTCGGTAACTAAGCAGTTGGAAAGTTGCTCTTGACCTGGAATTTGGGTTTAAAAATGATGGTTATTTCGGCATTGATTTGTTTTCCAAATTCAGGCCATCAATTTGGTTCGGCGACCGTAACTCTCAGGGAATCCATTGATTCGCGGCAGTCCTGTTCCTGAGTGGTTTTGCCACAAAAAACCTAACGCAACAATTCCCTTGTGATAAAAAAACAACCGCAATTCAATCCCAACGATAAGTGCCATTGGGTGAGCGACTTGCCGCTCACAAAACCGTCGTTCAGTCCACGCCATTGCGACACCAGGCAATGTTGCGGTCGGGGGGGATTCCCCCCATGGAAAACTGAAATGCGCCTTTTTGCTCTTTATATAACGCGCGATTTTTCACGAAGCTATCAAGCGTCTGTCCACTTGATGAGTTCAGAGATGTGGCGCGAGGATTTTCAACGGGGGTTGTTCGATGAAGCGGCATGAACGGCAAGGATTTACAGTTCTTGAGTTGATAATCAGTATTGCTGTATTTACGATTTTGATTGCCATACTGTTGCCTGCGGTGCATTCCGTTCAGGAATCAAGTCGCGCCGCTGCTTGCCGAAATAATTTTCGCCAGGTGAATCTCGCCCTTCAGAACTATGTCACGACCTTTCGGCAGTTTCCAAAAACAAATACCAGCCAGGGAACGTCATTAGTTGTTTTGCTGCCTTACCTGGAAAAACAGGCCCTGTATGACGTTCTTACCGGGCGGGCCGTGGCAACAGGTGATCAGGCAAATTTTGTCTCTCCAAAAGAATTCAAATGCCCAGGAGATTCGGTAGCGTCAGCATATGCCCAAGGGTGCAGCATCGGTGAAAATATTGGTGTCTGTCTCTCGGAGACGTCTTCGAACACTGAGATCGGGCGCAAATACGACGGGGTTTTCCTTTCGCAGACTGAGCCGATTTTGGTGACGGTGGCGAGTATCTCCGATGGTTTGTCGAACACTTCAGCGTACAGTGAAATTCTTGCATTTCCACGGCCCGGTTTTCAGAAGAAAATTTATACAAGACTCGTGGATGTTCGAGGCTGTTTTAACGCTGCGGACCAGGCAATACGATGCCGGATGTCAGATTTTCCTCTTGATACAACGCCGATGGCAAGAGGCACAACCTGGCGAATCGCGGCGATGGAGATGAACCAATATGTTCATGCGTTGCCACCGAACACAAAAGAGTGCAGGTTCGTGCCAAATGCCGCCAGCACACATGCTTCGTCGGCGTACTCAGCATTGTGCGATGGGTCAGTGCGACTCGTTTCTTCGTCAATCGATGAGCAAGTCTGGCAGGCCGTTGGTAGTCGAAATGGTCTCGACACGACCACTGGATTCTAAAGCTGTCAGTTGTTGCATCATCGCAGCACAGACAGGGCGTTTCTGACGCTATGGCTTGATGTTCTGAATACATCGCGTCGCAGGTCAGCGATTTTTTGGATGACCTGCAGTCCACAGACAGGAGTTTCAAATGAAATATGTAACGCTCGCGCTTGCGGTCATTTTGGTGCTGTATACTTCTCCAGCAATGGCGTATCAGTTAGGTTCTGGAGGGCTACCAGGTTCGACTCCACCAGGTTCGACTCCACCAGGTTCGACTCCACCAGGTTCGACTCCACCATCGAGTAACAACGCTGCTCCGGTGCCATGGGCCTTTACCAGTCCCGAAGACGGTGCGGATGGCTTTGGTTCAATTTTCTTTGCGGGCACTGGTCCAGTGGACAGCGCCGGTGCTCTGTCTGTGTATTCATACTCGAATACCACGATAGGCACCGTGACGGCAAGCGAAGTTCAGTTGCAGTTTGCGGTGATCGTTCACACCGATCCCGGGATTGACTGGGTTGGTCCAACCTATGGGGCCGCTGGAGAAGGCTATGCCACTATTATGCCTGCCGTAGGTGCGCCTAATGTCGGCCTTCTGACTTTGGTTCAAGGCGGTGGTTATTCCGGTACAGGCATTGATCTAGGCACACTCACTATGATTGGCGGAGGTGACTCCGTTCTGTTCAGAATCGTTGGACCATAATTCCAGAGCTGTGAATACCAGACTACAAAATCTTGCAACACAGGTTTTCTGCGCACGCGAACACCATCCAGATGATTTTCTGGATGGTGTTTTTTATTATCTTAAGCAGAGAAGTGGTGAGTCGAGAGTGACTATCATTGTCGCTCTCGCTCCCCCACGCTCTCTCATCACATTCAGCACGGAACATCAACTCGGTCAGGACCTTGATTCATGGCCGAGTCGAATTACTTACGAATTTCGCCTGGATCGTTGCATACGATGCTCATGTTTCCGTCGCAATCGCAGGTATCTGCGACGTCATGATAAGAGGCACCATTGGTGCGGGCTTTCAAGTTTCCATTGCCTTTGTGGCTGGAGAAGCCAGAGGTACTGTATGACTGGTCAAGATTTCCCACTGCGCTTGACAGGTCGCTCAACTCAGCGACGATTGCACATTGCAGTTCAACCATGCCTACGCATCATACCCAACACAAGAATCGTACCGATGAGTACGATTTCGGCAGACAGAATAACACCAGATTCATCGTTCCACAGAGACATCTTTGACATGTGAACTCCTACATTTTTATCGCGAGAGATATATATTACGGGAGAAGAATTTCTCGCCGTTACATTCTCCATTGGCGATCTTCGTGCCATTGGGCTGCGGACTCGTCGGAGGTCCGCGCGCAACACTGCCTATGATGTTACTGCGCATGGTTTGTCTCGTGAACTTTTTTCGTCCCGATGACACAGAAATTCATGCTGTAAAACAGCCAATACACAGCGCTATTTGCGCGTGTTAATCAGCACGAACAACTCCGCACTGTTCGCATTGCGAAAGCAGAACACTCGGGCTTCATTTTTTCCTGTATTTTAGGTGGCTAAAGTTAAGTTGCCATCCTGCAACATCTCAAGCGGAACCGCAAAATCATCAATCCCTGCATGAACCGGATGCAACCGTTGTGCCACATTTCGGCAGATTCGGTGTTTTCAGCACAAACGGATTCGTTGGAGTTGGCGTGTGATGAGGTTCACCGGCAAATGCTGCTTAAAACTCCCCGAGCGACGGGAAGCCGACTTGCCCGTTAACAATATGAAGCGTTCAAAGGCGGACAAACTCTGCATCTCTGGAGTGATCAATCGCCTTGCAGCATTGACAACACGGAAGATCCAATGTGTAGTGTGACAGTGAAAACTATAAGATGCGTCAAATTGGCGGAAACGATGACCAGTTCGATGCTTACCAAAAGAACGAATCAACGAGTTCATAAAACGTCGCTCAGCATTTTGTTGGAAGTCACGTCCAGTTGTCTTTGAAATGGAACTGCATCAAAATTGAACTGTATCAGCGACTTAAATGCGAAGGAAACCTCGGGTGTTTCAGGGGCCTTATTCTAGTCAACCTAGCTCAAATACTTCACCGTGGATGTCGAACGCTGATATGCGGAGACATCGCTGCTGCAAGGCTGTGTCGTTGACATTGGCAGGTCTATTCCTGATCGCGTCTTCAGGAACGGTTTTCGCCCAACAACTCGCGAGCAACGCTCAGCAAGCCAGTAAAGCTACTGAGGACAAGAAGCTGCAGGATGGTCAGGATGCTTCGACAATCGATGAACATAAAGCTGAAGCGATCGATTTGCTGACCGAAGATCTGACCAAACACTGGCGCGTGTTTAGTTCATCAGCACCTATGTCGGATGCTCCGGTTTGGAAAGTGATTCGCGAAGGCAGTGGAGATGCCCAGGAACTTGTCCTGGTGTGTTCAGGTGAGCCTAAAGGCTTTCTGTATACGACAGAGTCCTGTTCAGAATTTGAACTCACGCTGGAGTGGAAATATCCCCTGGACGCCGACGGCAACAGTGGAGTTCTCGTTTACACTCAGGACGAACCAAGAATCTGGCCAACATCAATGCAGGTGCAACTGCATCAACCGAAAGCTGGCAGTGTGTTCCCAAGCGGTGACGCGACGAGCGATCAAACGAGCGAAGCTGAACCCAATCTCGCTCGTCCTGTCAATGTTTGGAACGAAGGAAAAATAGTGAGCCGGGGTGGGCGATTGAGTGTCGAAGTCAACAGCAAGAAGGCTGGGGAAGTCAGCGGTGCCAAACCTTCATCTGGCAGCATTGCTTTGCAAAGTGAAGGATCGGTAGTGCATTTTCGTCGCATTCGTCTTCGCAAACTGCCGCCCGTGGAACCCGTGCCAAAGGTTGAGCCGAATGTCTCAACGACAAACAGCGTCGAAGGATTTGAAACACCAATGTCTCATACTCCAGTGCTCGCGCGACGCCAGAATGATCGGCACATAATTGCCGTGACAGACGCCTGTGAACGTCCGATGCGTAAAATGCCATCGACGTCTCGCCAACGGCGTAGCCACGTTCAGTAACAAGCTGGCGTACCCTGTTGCCACCTCACTGCAAATGATATTCTGCCGCACCCAATCTCCTAACGCATTTTTGATTACAGGATGGAAACTTGAAAGCTTTAGTAAAGCGCCACGCCCAAAAAGGGCTTTGGCTGGAAGATGTTCCGGAACCAACTGTGGGTGTCAATGATGTTTTGATCAAGATCGATCGAACTGGAATTTGCGGAACCGACGTTCACATCCATGAATGGGACGCCTGGGCTCAAAAAACAATTCCCGTGCCAATGGTGGTCGGGCACGAATTTGTTGGAGAAGTTATTTCTGTCGGCCCAAACGTCACCGACTTTCATCCGGGCGAAATCGTAAGTGGCGAAGGCCACGTCGTATGCGGTCGATGTCGCAACTGTCTTGCCGGCCGACGACATCTGTGCGCGAAGACCCAGGGCATCGGTGTCAATCGACCTGGCGCATTTGCAGAATACATC
>JBDNFT010000571.1:0-8824 GCA_041689695.1 Planctomycetaceae bacterium
CATCCCGGCACTTGCGGCCGTTGATCCACAGAAGTTCGGAATGTGTATCTGCCTTGGCGATGGTACCTCGCAAACTTTGGGAGATGCTGATGAACTGTTTTCGATCCAGAGTATATCCAAGGTGTTCACACTTTCGATGGCTCTGCGGAAAGTGGGCGAGGATCTCTGGAAGCGAGTTGGTCGGGAACCATCCGGATCACCCTTCAATTCGATCGTACAGTTGGAAAACGAACGCGGCATTCCTCGAAATCCGTTAATCAATGCCGGGGCGATTGTCGTGACGGATCATCTGATCGACCAGTTTGGATCACAAACGATGATCAATGAACTCATTCAGCGGATTCGTCTGTTGTCGGGTGACAATACCGTCTCAGTTGACGAAGCCGTCGCGGAGTCCGAATGGCGTGCAGGCTCTCGCAACCGCGCACTGGCAAGTTTCATGGAATCGTACGGCAATCTCTGGAACCCGGTTGATGAAACACTGGCGGCGTATTTTTCCCATTGCGCGATCGCCATGAGCTGCCGGCAACTTGCGCGGGCGGCCTTGTTTCTGGCATTCGACGGCTGCGATCCGGTCAGTGGAACTCGCATGGTCAGCAGTGAGTTCTGTCGCCGTATCAATGCCGTCATGATGTCATGTGGTCACTACGATAACAGTGGTGACTTTACGTATCGGATCGGTCTGCCGGGCAAAAGCGGTGTTGGGGGAGGTATTCTTGTAGTGGCTCCTCGAAATATAGTTTGCCGTAACCGCGTGTGAACTTAGATTCAGGAGCTATCCACGTAGCTTTGCGTATGGACATTTCGTCGTCGTTGATTTCCAGTTGCAGACGACGGCTGGCAACATCGAGCGTGATCATGTCGCCGTCCTGGACAAGTGCGAGTGGTCCGCCGACAAAGGATTCCGGCGACACGTGCAACACGCAAGCTCCGTAACTTGTGCCGCTCATCCGAGCGTCGCTGATTCGCACCATATCACGCACACCTTGTTCCAAAAGGTACTTCGGAATCGGCAGCATGCCTTATTCAGGAATACCGGGACCTCCCAGCGGACCGGCGTTTTGCAGCACGATGATATGATCCTTCGTTAAGCCCGGAGTTGGATCATCAATGTGGGCTTTCAGATCAGGATAGTTTTTGAAGACCGCCGCCGGGCCGCGATGTTGCAGCAGTTGCGCTTCCGCCGCCGCCGGTTTGATCACGCAGCCGTCCGGAGCCAGATTGTTACTCAGTCCAACTGCGGCCCATCCACGCCAATTTCTGTTTGTGACGAAGCACTCGCATTTTCAAACATGCTGTTGCAGCGAGAGTCTGCGAACGAGGCACTAACGCGGAATCATGGACTGATGGGTGAACTCATTAAGTTGACAAGCGGATTGGAACAAACCTGCACTGCAACTGGAAAAAAAGCCGTTTCTTTTCCCTCTGTAGCTGGGCTCTGGTTAAATTAACCAGAATGCGGCAGCAGCAACACTTGACACACACATCCTATATTACTCAAAATGATATTTCGTACGGGCGTCTACACCCGTTTTTCTTGTAGGCTGATCACTTGTAACATTAGGTGGAAATATGTTTAAAATTACACAATTTGCCGCACTTTGCATAATTGCGTCGGTTCCGTCGGTTGCTTTGGGAGAGGAAATGATCCGTCATTCGCCCCCCGGCGTATATTCAGAACGGATCATCAGCGGGCGTTGGATCTGTCAGGAGGGATTCAATGAGTTCCCATGGCATGAAGGTCGCAGTTCGAACTGCGACGCCGCGCTGCTGGCTTTAGATGATATTCTGAATATGCATGACCCCGGCTTGGTCTGTACTGACGTCAATGGTGAAAACGCTCAGCCAGCCATGAAAGAATATCTTGAATGCTATGAAGACGGCGGAGGAGGAGGATTCCGTCTTGGTGCCGTTCCGCCTCAAGATGGTCCTTGGGTAATAAGACTGATCTATCGGTTTGGGAACGGCCAGACTCATGCTGCTCGGGGAACCGGCTGCACGTACTCCGAGGCGTACCAAAAAGCGTGGGGCACGATTCAGTTGCTTGCAAAGCCAACTGTGGGTTGTGCTGTTGCTCCGGCAAGTGCGTCGTCCTGAAACGACCGTGCTGTCAGTCAGTCTCCCCACGGCCTATTCGCACACGCTGCCGACATCGCTAAACCCTGGCTGTTATAAGCCGCGTGAGTCTTCAGAGCCCCTGCGATGTCTCACGAATCCGGCGACACGTCATTCCTGCCCGCGCGAGTGATAACGCCAGCGGCAGAATGAAAAGGCCCCGTTGATCCTGAGGCACTAGCCGATTCGACAGCCACAAATCGGCTATCGCCTCAGGATCAGAACAATTGGGTTCGGTAAGTTTTTTCTGCCGCTCGCCTCAGAACTCCTTCTAATCAATCCCTATTCGCGGTCCGTGCCGTCCGCTAGGGCTGATGTGTGACTCTTCTCAGCACTTGGTCTGAACGACAGTTAATCTTGTTTAACATGACTGTCGAGCAGATCGAGCCGAAATAAGCGCCGTTCGTCATCGGTGAGGGGACGTGGTGTCCTTTTGAGGGCTTCCTCGAACGGGTGTTTCGGTATGGTGCGAACATCTCTGGACTGGTCAATGATCCAGCGTTGGTCACTGGTGACGGGTCTCCAGACATCCGAATCCGGTCCGCCATACACGGGGTCTGTCTTCTGATTTTGGAAACTCAGCTTTCCTGAGGGAATTTCCCAGCCGTTCAAATAAGTCGGGTGGTCAGTGATCAATTCGGTATCGCTCAAGAACATAAACCGCTTTGTGGCTTCCGCGAACCCAGCAATCTTTGCCACCGGTTCCCTTGAGTTTGCCGAAAAAATCTACAAACCGTTGTTTGCACCCAGCAGACAGAGCTCTTTTCCGTTGGGTGAAAACATGGCTTGGACCGTACCACCAGGTTGAGTAATTTCGTCAACCGATTTTGGTGAAACGTTTACCAGATATGCTTTCGCGTCAGCGGTGCCGCGATTGCCTGCCACGACCAGTAATTGTTGTCCGTTTGGCGCGATCTCCGCTCGTTTCGCATTCGGAATAGAAAACGTCGATGCCTGCGACGTCCGCAGATCCCAAACGTGAATCGGGTCGTCCGGCGCAACAGACACGACGATGAAACCACTTGCATCAAATCGTAACTTGTCCACAGGATGACCGTGTCCGGACAGTCTGCTCACTTCACGCCCTGCCTCTACATCCCAGACGATAAGATTACCGCTCAGGTCCGCTGTCAGCAATATTTTTTTGTCCGGACTCAAAGCGGCCGTGCGGATGCCTTTGCGTGAACCGCCAAATTTGCTTCGAGTATTGCCCTGATCATCTGAAATACACACGTTGCAATCAGCACCGACGACGATCAGCTCGCCACGATTGGTGAAACTTGAGAACAGAGCGGGGGCTCCCAATGCTGCGGTTTTAAAAATGATTTCGCCGTTGCTCGGGCTGTAAACGTCGGTGGGAAATCCTTCCTGAGTGATGGCAAACCGCTCGCTCACCGGGTCGGGCTGAATCGCCCATGCAGACAATGTCAGGTCCTCCTGATGAATGAGACTCTGGTCCTCCAGCATATGGATGAGAAACTTGCGGTTCGTGACTGAATCCGCATTATTCAAGACAAGGGATGATCCGGTCCCGGTCAGAAATGCCACACGATCTTCAACAATGGCAAGACTACGACATGGCTCTTCGAGGAAGGTTGTCGATACATTGGTTTCCACGTTCCAGAGAAAAGCACCTTCTCGTCCACCGCACGCAACGAGCGGTTTGGCAGGGTGACACCGCACCACGATTCGGTCAGTCACATCGACTTCAGATGCGACATCGCCACTTTCTGCGCTGCGGCACTGGAGCTTGCCCTGTGAGTACGGATTCCAGCAGATAACCCGCGACGGATCGCTCAGGAAAACAGCTCGATGCCCGGCTGACAGAGGAAACGCCGAGTCGACAACACCATCATCAGGACTAAAAAATTCGACGCGTCCCGCCCGGTCGATTGTCATGCCGCGATTTCCATCAAGGCTGCACTCAAGATAATCAGCAGGTATCGCCAACTGGCGACTCCACAGCTCGCGTCCGTTTACCGTGTCGATGGAAATGCATCGACCCGTCGATGTCGTCAGTAAAATGAAGGATTCGTCCGGAGGCGATGCGACGCTGAGAATGGACTCCTTGTTGCCGCCAACCCGAACACGAGAACCGCCAGCGATATCAACCAGAAACGTGTCTGACACAGTGTTGACGAGCAGTTTTCTCTGACGTGCAAAAAGTCGCGATTCTGTATCCACAGTACCCGAGAATTCGCCGCGATACAGTTCCCGCGAAGTCAATGCTTCATTGACGAACACGGTTCGTCCCAGAACCGTCACCAGTTCTTTTGTGTGGCAATGCTCACTGACGGCCTTGCCTCGAAAACTGCCGGGGTAACGCTTGCCATCGTACCCATGCAGGCTCGTGAGATAATCGATTCTCGCGGCCACGGCGACCCGTGTCCCGTCGTTATTAGTCGCAACTGTTGACGGATATGCCGGTCGTTGCGTGTCGGCTGCATTCGCCGTCAGCAGATTCTCCATGGCGCCGGACCTCGACTTCCAGATTCGCAGCGTTCGGTCATTGGCGACAGATACAATCGTTCCCTTTGTGCGACTCTGACAGGCGCTTTTGAGCATGGATCGATGCCCCGCCAATTCCCCGACCGATTCCCCGGATTCGCTGCGGTATTGAAACATTCGATTCTGACAGATTGCCAACAGCTGTTTTTCGGCCGGATGAAACAGCACGTCCTGTGGTCTTTCCGATAACTCCAGATCACAGATCGGCGAGAATGTTCTTGAGCTGACGATGGATACTGTGTTCTCAATTCGACTGAAGAGAGCAACATGATCGTGCGATCGACTAACTGCGGCATGCAGATGGCGGCTGGTGAACTTTGGATCTGGGCTGGCCTCAGCATGCAGTTCTGTTGGAAAGAGACTGACGCCATTGCGATCAGTTACCACAACATCGTCGGACCCCGCCGTAAATGCAGCTCGTACAGATTCACTCCCAGGAGCATTCCACGGAATTGGCGGTCTGACCTCGATGCCCTCATTGCTGCTCCACACTCGCACCGTCCCGTCATTGGAAACCGTCAGAATGCGGTCACCATTGGGGCTAAATTCGGCGTAGGTCACAAGCTGCGTGTGACCTCGCAGCACAAGCTCAGATTCTCCCGCCGGAACACCGTAAACCGCAGCATCATTCTCTCGGCTTAACACAAGGGAATCACGACTCGGGGAAAACATGGCTGGATGTGCCATTCTGGTCATCATCCCGGAAATGGTCTTTAGCTTCTTTCCTGATGCCGCCTCCCATAACACCGGCGCTTCGGACATGGGAGGACCATTTCTGGCGGTCAATGCCGGAACAGGAGCTGACGTCGTAACGATGTATTCCCCGGTCGGGCTGAATGCGGCGGACGTGATGCATTCGTCAGTCTTGAGTTCTCGCAACAAACCGCCGTCGTCCGCACGATACACCATCGCCGGTGCGGCACCTTTTCCAAAATAAGCGGAGTCAACGCAGGCGATGATCATACGACCGTCGGGACTTATCGACACATTGCCGCCTACCTTGTCATCAAAATATACGGTCGCATGTTCGTGATTTGCGTCCATGGCCTCCTTCAGACTTGTGTCTGCTTCCGGGCCTGGAGCCGCCCGTGTTCCTTCGATGGCCAAGGCCAGGCTCAAGCCGGGATTCTCAGCCAGTTGCAGCGCTGCGTTCGCCAGCAGCCTGAGGCCCTCAGATTCCGTTAACGCTCTTTCGGTCTGTTTACGCTGTTGTTCTTTGAGCAGAAGTGCATTCCAGACAACCCCGGCTGCCGCCACGCTGACAAAAAATGTTCCCACCATCGCAACCAGCAGCGTGGCCGCGATTGCACGGTGTCGCATCAACCATTGTTGACTCCGTTTCAAGAGGCCCGGTCGCCTCGCACGGATTGGCTGATTATTCAGAAATCGGGTCAGGTCATCCGCCATTTCAGAGGCTGTGTTATACCGATCTCTTGGATTTCGGGACATTGCCTTTTCCAGAATCACCGCAAGATCGAACGGCACATTCGAATCAATCCGGCGAATCAGGATTGGTGCTCCGTAGATAACCTCCTTCACAATTTCCTGAGTCGTTTTTCCCTCAACGACGGGCTTCAGAACAAGAATTTCACAGAGAGTCACGCCCAACGAATAGATATCGGTCCGATGATCGATGATCCCTTTGATCCCGGCAGCCTGTTCTGGACTCATATACCGAAGAGTGCCGATCAGTAGCCCGGTCTGTGTTAGCGAAGGTGTGTCTTTTATCTGTGCGAGACCGAAGTCCGTCAACCACAACTTACCTTCATTGTCAAGCTTAATATTTCGCGGCTTGATATCACGATGAATGACACCTGCGTCATGAGCATGTTGCAGAGCGTCCGCAAGCAGTACGCCCATCTGAGCCACTTTGTTTGCTGCTCCTCGCGATGCGGAATATGTCTTTCCGCGTCGACCTTTATGGAAATCGCCTGCAGAGTATTCAATTCTTTCTGATTTGCGGGGGCCACTCCGCAGATCGGGCGAAATGCCGTCTTTAACAACCGGACGATTGTCCGCTGTGGAAGTATGGTGTGACGGGTGGGTGCCCTGCTTCGCTTCACGTCCATCCGTAAACAGTTCGTGGCGAACCACCTTCAGCACCTGACTCAAGTCCTGGCCTTCAATCAGCCGCATTGCAAAATAGCAGACACCGTTTTCCTCGCCGACGCTATAGATGGGCACAATATTGGGATGGTTCAGCTGCGCTGCTGCACGAGACTCGTTGGCGAATCGCAAAGCGTGCATCCTGTCCATTTGGGAAGAAGGCGGCAATACTTTAATGGCAACTTTTCGGCCGAGCGATGATTCTGTAGCTTCATACACGATTCCCATTCCGCCGCGGCCGATTTCTCGTCCGAGACGGTATGTTCCCAGCTGCGATGGCCGTTCCGACGTCAGAGGTAACGGTGAATCTATCAGTTTCACCAGAATCTCCGTGTCCGGCAGGATGCACGCTTCTTCCCCTTCCCTTGTCTGACTTTCTGCTTTGCCTTTGATGCTGCTCGATATACCAGAGTCGTCATCATCGCATCGGGCTGAGGATGTTGCCACGGTGAACTCCTAATCGCAAAACACAGGCAGAATGCAGTGCGTCTCTTGACCCAAACAATTCAAACCGGGGCCATGCCAGCGCCGGTAAATCCAATGAAGACTTCTGCGTGACACTGGCTGCCGATGGTTGAGGGGCAAGGTGCGACAATACCTAGGTGAAGTTTACTGTCGATGAAGGCGATTAAAAAGCCTCGTACCCAGCAAATCTTTAGCAAAATAAACGTTGGTTGGAGTCTTCGGCAATCCATGTAACTCAGGCAAACTCTCAACCTCCAGCCCTATAAAACGGCAAACTTCAGCGACATATTTTCCAAGGCAGCAGAATTTTCATCAATCCGTCTGTTTGTAAAAAAACCACGCCCCGGAGAGCGTGGTCATAGAATTCAGTTGCGTGTAACACTGTTTTGTCTAGTTCGCAGATTTCAGGTCAAAGGGGATTGAGTTGTCAGCAGATGGTTTTATGTCTGCTGTCAGCGTGGTTTCGCTGTTGTACTGAGCTGGAATGTACATCTCGCCGATCGGCTGCGGTGGATCATCGGGATTTGAAGTATCAAATTCACCGGTCGGTCTTGATGCGGTAATCTCGACCGACGCATTTCCCGTTTCTGTCTGAATTGTATAGCTGCCAGCTTTGATATCCGCAGAATAGGCCTTCTGGTCACCTTCCGTGTGCCGAAACTGAATTCGCCCCTCATCGCCAGGGCTGCCATCAAAAGTCACAGTCCCTTTGACCGTGTAAAGTTCCGGGCCCGTGTCTTCAGAACCGCAGCCAGCAAGCCCAAATGGCAATAAGAAGATACCGGTTGAAAAGCACGACAGCAAACAGGACCTTGTTTTAGACGCAAATCGCATTAAGCACTCCGACAAATGATCAAATGAATTCAAAACTATCCTGACAGACTAACAGGCCACAACTAAGCCAAGCGGGATGTTCATTGTCAAGCGACAGACGTTAAATAACAAGCTGCCCCGCCGGAAATTCGACGGGGCAGCTTGAAAACAAATACCGAATCCAAATCCAAATCAGAATTCACCGATGGTCTGACCATCTGCACACATGCCTAGCTTCATCCATGTTTGCCGATCGATGTTATCCGAAATGAAGCGGACGGAACCATCAGCCAAGGTTGCCTGAACGCCGCCCGTGTGGTAGCTGCGAGCAAAAACCCAGCGTCCCGGGAGTCCGCCTGCATTACCATTCTCACACGGAGCACCATTTGGAGCACCCGTCGTTAGAGTGGCTTTACAGCTATAAACTCGATCCGGGACTGTTGTGTTCGGAGATTCCGCAGTGGAAAACGCAAACGCACCATGAGGAGCACCACCCCAAATACCACCCAGATCACCCCAACCAGCAAGTTTGTTTCGAATAACACCTTCACTCATCAACAAAGTATTGGATGAACCGTCCGTGCATGTTCGAATCCCACTATTGGAATTCATGTAGAACAGACCCGTTCCAGTGTTCGTTTGGGGAATATTCCTGTTGGTCACTGTAAAGATTCTTGTGGTTGGGTCCATTGTCACCGCCTGTCCCACACCACCGCAAACTGCGTAATTACTTTGGAACGCCGTTGTGCCACCATTTCCGCCACGCCCTGGGCTGTTGGGATCAGATGGGCAGGAGCCCCCTGAAATGGGGCCGACA
>JBDNFT010000572.1:0-3659 GCA_041689695.1 Planctomycetaceae bacterium
GAAAATCGGGAAGTTATTTCGGGACTACTCCTTAGGAGGGCGTTGCCACCAGTGTCTGGCCCGTATCAAATGAGTCTGTGACAGTAATTTCTTAAACAGCCTATTTCGTCAAAGACTCCGAGATGCCACCATGGATCGATTTGATCTCAAACACCTGCAGCGATTTTACCTTACCACTGCTTATCGATGACTCCGCTGAATCCACATCGGCAGGTTTGCGGGCGTTCGAGAAATACTCCCGTCCGCCGTCGATGTAGACCTCGTTGAACGTGCGATCGGTGAAGATGCGAGCGCTGCGGCCGGTGAATGATGCGTCGATGCCGTTGATGATCAGTTCATGTCGCCCCACGTCTTCGAACTCGACAAGCACTTCCGTTGATCGCCCGGCACAGGACGTCAGGTCATCCGTTGCGATGGCCGCAGATGAACGAAGACGTTCTGTTTCTCGCACCGGATTGATCAATATTCGGACACCGGCTGCTGTTTTTCTTAGAGTCAGTTCTTGTGGCAGCGTGAAGGACTGGCTGACGATCTGATCAGGAAAGCGTGCACTGAATGGCGTTGTACGGACCCAGCCGATCTGGATGCGTCGGCCATCGGGAGCGTCGCTGAAGGTCTGTGCCGCATACAACGCCCCGCGTGAGTCGCCGTGTGGGCCGGATTCTTTGACGAAAGTCTTTCCATCAAAGTGACCTGTGAAGTAGCGATTCTGCGCGCCAAGAATAATCCAGCGAGACTCACCGGGGTTGTCTTCAATTGGAAGTTCGAACATTTCCGGGCATTCGAAAACGGCCTCACGGTCGGCATCGGTGAACGCTCCCGTGCGATTCCACTGGCGAAGATTCTTCGATTCGTAGAAAGTGAAATTACGGTTCGTCAGGTCCCTGTTGCTGGCTGGCACCGCTTCCGTTTCTGCACACGCGGTTTCGTCGTACACAATCATCACCCATTTCTGCTCCGGCTTAAACCAGATGATCTTGGGGTCTCGGCCGATGTGCTTGACGACGGGGTTCTCTTCCAGTTCCGTGAAGCTCAAACCGCCGTCTTTGCTGTAGGCCAGACATTCGCCGCGACCGGTGCTGGTGAAGGCGACAAACAGTGTGTCTTTGCCAAGTCCAGCGGTGTTATTGACATCCACAAAGCCACAGCCCGAGAACGCCATGTCCGTCACCGTTTTTTGAAAGAGTGAAATCGGCTTCTCGGTCCAATGCAGCAGATCGGTACTTTCAAAATGCCCCCAGTGCATGTTACCCCAGCCGATGCCAAACGGATTGTGCTGGTAGTACAGATGATACTTGCCATCGTAAAACACCATGCCATTGGGATCATTGTTCCAACCACGACGAGTCGTCGCGTGAAACTGATCGCGATAGGGCTGCTGATAGTCGTCCGCTTCGTTGGCATCGGACGACGCGCCAACTTTGATGCGATCAAAGGCAGCTTGAGCAGATTCCGGCATTTTGCCCGCTGCATCTACCGGAGCCAGTGTGATCTCTTTGCCGCTCAGACCGAAGTGCTCCAGCGGATAGGCCGCCAGCCAATACGGCTCGTCGCCAAGCGGCAACGCGACGTCGAAGCTCTGTACCAGCGTGTCACTGTGGTAGATGCCGAGCAGCGTTTGCTTCCCCGAATTAGACACGGGCACAATCAGATGCGTAGCGCTCACCTTCAACGTCTTCTTCATCGCAATCAGGTTTGGCGCGGTATTATCATCGGAAAGCACAATGTGATCGACGTTGATATGTCCCCAGCCGCCGGTGTGTTGATCAACGATCTGGAGCACGGCTTTCTTTCCACCAAGGTCCGCGACATCCCAGGAAGCAGAATGCAATTCTTCACTGCCACCGGAAATTGTGTTCGCACCAGCCTCGGTACGCACGACTTTGCCATCGACCAGAAGATTCATGCAGGTCTGGCCTTCATGACCACCTCCACCGATCAGAAAGTTGATCCATGGCCGTTGAATGTTGAATTCGGGCGACGTGAGCGTCCCGGTCGTACCATCTCCTTTGAAGAACGAATTGACAAGCCGCTTGCCCTGAAATCCGGACACCTGCATCTGTCCGGCCAAATTGCCTTCGGCAGGACCGGAGCCGAATGCTTCACCATCAGCTTTCCACTCGCCGTAGGTTTCCGTTTCGAAGTCGGCAATGACCACGTCGGATCGCTTTGCATCCTGCGCCGATGCAACCGCGTTTCCGACAATGACGGTAGTAATCAGGATCACGAAGCTTCGACACGTTGCGAGAAATCTGTTCATAGTTCGGGCGACTTCAAAGACTGTGAAATGTCAGGGTTGTTTGGAACGGCTCCCGATTGGGAGCAAACCGCAGCGGCAACCGTGCAGGCTGTGAACAGGTTCTGTGGATGCGATTCACCACGCAGCAAGCCCAACAGGAATGCTGCCGTGAATGAATCTCCAGCGCCAACAGTATCGATGACGACGGTTGGGATTCCAGGCTGCTCGATCACTTCGTTGGGCGTCACCAACACCGCACCATGTGCCCCACGAGTCATGATCACCACATCAAGATTTTGAGTGTCGATCAATTCACGAAGGATTGCGTTGGGGTGGTTGTGCGAGTCAATCTCCAGCGCGATGCAGACTTCGCTCAGTTCGTCGTCGCTCAGTTTCAGAATACTGGCCAGTTGAATCGACTCCCGAATCATCGTGCTGTCGAAGAACGGCCGACGCAGGTTGATATCCAGAACTCGCGGAACTCCTGCCGTTCGAGCCGCTTCAACACATCGCCGAATCGTATTGCGAGAAACGTCCGAGCGTTGTCCAAGCGTGCCAAAATAGACGGCATCGACTTTAGTCACTCGTGAGTTCAGTTCTTCGTTCCATGAGATTCGATCCCAGGCCGATTCTTCATGAATAGTGAAAGTTGGCCGACCGCCTTCGTCAAGGACAACGCCCACGGTGCCGGTGCGGGTGTCAGAAATCACCTGCAGCAAACTCACATCAATACCGAATCCACGTAGAATCTCAAGCGCTTCACGCCCGTAACGATCATCCCCCACCGCGCTGACCATGGCCACGTCGCCACCCAGGATCGCGGCATGACATGCGAAGTTTGCCGGCGCACCGCCGAAGCTTTCATGATCCGGAAATAGATCCCACAGCACTTCACCCAACGAAATAATTTGAGGTTGTTTCATGCGACGATTTCCAGTCGTGTTTCAACGGTTGCAGCGAACGCCCTTTCGTCTCCGGCTCCATTCTTAATCACAAAGCTGTGAAGATCATAGTCGTGACGATAGCCAATTCTAGCCATCCAAAGGCCCGCCGCACAGCCAACACTTTGTCCGTACGAGCCTGCCCGGCGCATGGAATCGTTCGATGCGTTCAGCAATGTCGGCTGAAGCCGTTACTCTCATAACGCGCCTCCACTGTCATTTTCATCTCCGCGAAACTACGCTTCGCCACGATGCAACAGGCTCATTGATTCGAACCGGCGGCTACACAAATGACTGATTCACTTCCAACTCCATTCAAAAACTTTTCAATCATCACGCCGCCTAATGATAATCGTGATCGCATGGTGTGTGGAGACTGCGGCTGGATTCACTACGAGAATCCTCGCATCATCGTCGGCGCTGTCGTGCGGGCCGGCTCGGATCTGCTGTTCTGCCGCCGCGCCATTCGGCCACGATAC
>JBDNFT010000573.1:0-3089 GCA_041689695.1 Planctomycetaceae bacterium
GCACAACGTCCGCAGTTGTTTCAGAATCAGGGCGGGCGGCGTTTCAGGGAGGTCTCGGAATCCGGCGGCTTGTATTTTCAACGCGACGTGGTGGGTCGAAGCTGCGCAGTCGCGGATTATGACCGCGATGGGTGGCAGGACCTCGTGATCGGGCATCTCAATTCAAGTCTGGTGCTGTTGCATAACCAGGCGCGCGATACGCAAATGAAGAGTCTGCGGATCCAATTGGTTGGCGTCCGCAGCAACCGCACTGCCATTGGCGCAGTCGTCGAAGTTCGCATTGATGAAAAGCGTCTGACAAGATTCCGCACCGGTTCATCGGGGTATCTATCGTGTGATGAAGGCTGCCTGACGATTGGTGTCGGAACATCCGAGACACCGGCTGACGTCACCGTACGCTGGCCCTGTGGAGAGAGCCAAACCTTTCGGTCTTTGCAAATCGGACGACGGCATGTTCTGATTGAAGGGCACCAGGCTTTACAATTGGCCGACGATGATGGCTTTCCATAAAAAACGCAGCTTCTGGATTTGCGCCGCCCTGATTGCATTGTTTGCAGCAGGTGTTGGTTTCATGGGCTTCCGTTCGCCTGGTTCCAACCGGCTTCAGCAGGCCCGAGAGGACGCTGCGCGTGGTGCCAGGTACAGTGCAATCAAGCAATACTTTGGCCACCTGGACGAATCCCCTGAAGATCATAGTGCTCGTCTCGAACTCGCTGAGTTAATGAAGCCGCTGGACTCGGACGCGGCACTTGCGCAGTTGCAAAAGATTCCTCCATCAACACCAGAGTATCCCGAAGCGATCCGGCATATCGCACATATTGCGATCGTCGGTAAACAAGACGAGCTGGCCGAAGATGCCCTGCGAAAACTGGACCAGGTCCGTCCGAATGATGCCGGCGTCGCCTTAAGCCTCGGCGAGCTTTACTACGGCACGGAGCGATACATTCAATCGCTGCCGTGGGTGCAGCAGGCGGCTCGGCTTCAGCCTGACCGAGCACTTACCTGGCTTCTGTTGGCTGAAGTTCTGGACCACCTCAAACGGCCCGGGGAAATGCCGCAGCCGTTAAGGAAGGCAATTGAACTGGATCCCGATCTCTATCCGGCCCATGCGAATCTAGCCTATGCGCTCCAGTTTTCCGGAAACCCCGAGGAGGCCGAAGCAGAGGCTCGGTGGTGTTTGGCTCGGCAGCCCACGGATGTCAGGGTTCGTCGCTGGCTCGCGATAATTCTTCGAGATCGCGGTGAACACGATGCAGCGTTGAGCGAGATCAGACTGGCGATCGCAGGTTCTCCGCCGGGTGTTGACTGCCGGATTGTTGAAGCCGACCTGCTACTGTTTCGACGCGACGCCGAAGCGGCCTACAATGCGTTGATGCCGTTGTATTCCATGCATTCGAATCGGCGGGATTATCTCAGCAGTCTGGCTCGTGCGGCAGCCATGTCCGGACGTCGCGAAGAATCACGCCGTTACCAGCAGGAAATCGTGAAAATCATCGAAGAGCAAGAGGCCCATGTGAATCCGTCGCTCCCTTTCCCGGAAAACCGCTAAACGGATTTGTTATTGAACCAGATTTTGATAGAACAAACGTATGGAGACTCCTGAATCGTTGAATGTCCGATTGCCGCTGCTATGCACTGCCGGAGCGTTGCTCATCTTCGGCATCTGGTGGTTTGTCGATACGTCTGAGCTGCCACCTGATCCACCTTATGCAACTGATGCAACTGATCCCGCCGCATTGATCGCCAGTGAGACCAGAATCCTTGGTTCAGCAAAGTGTGGAGAGTGCCACGACAAGCAATACAATGACTATCTGACCAGCGGCCATTCAAAAACGTTATGGTCCACACGCGACTTTCCATTCCGCGATCGATTCGAGGGAATGAAGTTTGCCGATGTGGAACGCCAGCAGACGTTGCACTATTTTCTGGAAGAGCATGGCATGGAAGTGGTTGTTCCAGGTAAGTTCGGTGGAGACAGATTTCCTCTGCAATTCGCGTTCGGTTCGGGAGAGCACGCCATCACATTTGTAACGCTTACTCCCGACGGTACCGAGGTGCCAGCCGGAATTGAACACCGTGTTTCGTGGTTCCCTGGCCAGGACCAGGCGGAACTCACTCCTGGTCAACTTGGTCGGCCTGTCCATCAGGACATCGAATATTTCGGCCGCGTTATTCGTGGTACGACCCTGGAGCGTTGCTTCGAGTGCCATACTACGTCAGGTCGGATTGAAGGTGACCAGTTGGTCGATCTCATTCCGAATGTTGGCTGCGAAAGTTGCCATACGGGTTATTCCCGCCACGCGGACATGATGCAGGAAGGGAACTCAGCGGATTCGAACGCCGGTTTTGAACAACGACCAGGGCCTGCTGTGGATCAATTGCAGATATGTGCTCGATGTCATCGCGGCGAGGACTCCGTCAAGAAGAGTGAGATTACGCGGGAAAACCGCAAGATCGTACGTTATCAGCCGGTCGGTCTGGTGCAGTCCAAATGCTTCGTCCAGTCCAGGCAGCAGCTGTTGTGTTCTACCTGTCACAACCCTCACCAACATGCATCCATGCAGACGACGGTGCAGTACGAAAAAAGGTGCCTGCAGTGTCATTCGGCGTCGCCAGATTCCGTGCGGTGCTCTGTTTCACCGGATTCCGACTGCGTTTCCTGTCACATGCCACGCGTGGAGATTCATCCGTCAATCTCGTTTCACGATCACTGGATCCGTATACGGAACGATGCCGATCCTCCTGCCGTCCAGGGTGTGACTGATGTCAAAGAGTAACCGAAATCAGAATCCGAGGTTGGTGGACCAGGGCCAACGATCGTCGGCAGCGCAACGGCCCGCATCCGGGCGGTCGAGACGCAGGATCTGGTATTTTCGAATTGGGGCAATGTTGTTTCCGGTGGCGATCATCCTGATCGTTGAGGCACTGCTCGTTGTGTTTGACGTCGGAAACGACCTGAGCCTCTTCGTAAAGGTACCGGGAGACCCCAAAATACTTCACTATCAAGTCAATCCGCGAGCAGAGGAGAGCTACTTTGCCGGGCGTCAACTGGGTGGGCCCGAGCCGAAGCGATTCGACATTCCGCGGCC
>JBDNFT010000574.1:0-2958 GCA_041689695.1 Planctomycetaceae bacterium
GAATCCCACTACCAGCACGGACACTTCCCGCTCGATACTAACGGCTGGCCATTGATGATTTTGGTCCGAGTTTGCCTGACATTTTGACAACGCCTGTATTCACCGGAACGGAATTGCCAGGATCAAAGCCGCCGCCGGAGCCATAGTACATGTACGGCATATAAGCACCGGATGGCGTGCGGCCTCCGATTCGAACAATGATCATGGGGCGACCAAGCTTATCGGCTTCCTGAAGAGCGTTGTCTGCTGGGTTGACTGACTGAGGAATTTCTCGACGCAACGGGTCGAAAGATGCGGCCAGTTGAGGCTGTTCCAGATAGACAACTCGCGTCACCATATGGCCGTCAATGGCTTCTCGAATGTCGGATTCGGTCAGCACTACAGGAATCGGATAGTCGGATTCACGTCCATGTGGCGGATGCAGACGGTCCAGAATTTCGACGGACGGATACACTTCTACGCCTGGAAATTCTGGCATGTCCGCGATTCGCAGGCGATAGATGTGACCCGCATTCACAGAGAACTGTGCTGGTGATGCCAGCGCTGCGTTGGGAGTTGCCGTTCCGTTGAAAACAGAAACCGTCCCCGCCGTTGGCAGTTCAACACGCACTGGCTGCAGCCATGCTGGATCGTACTGACGAACTCGAGCGAGCGTGTCAGCAACAAATCCAGGTGCCATCTTTTCGTTCAGCGGCTGGAAGTATTCGTTTTGCTGTGCGAGCAGAGTCGAATTCAATCCGATCGATATGGCGATCATCACAATCTGAAGAGCCGCTCGCTGGGTCGGCACAAATGTGAGGAATGTAGTCATCGCAAGTTCCGGTGTTGAGGATCGCAGTCGAGATCGCGTCCGTTTAACCCGACTCGAAGAGGAGGCGAGGCTGTTGATACCTCCTCTTCGAGTCGGGTTAAACGAGTACTACGAAGCAAGGGCGATTGAAGCCGATGCTTCGAATCGCCCCCGCGGTCAAAGATCACTGTCGATGATGGGATGGGAACCAGGTCCCGTCCTGATATCAAAGGGGCAGGCCGGGTCTGGAGACCCGTCCTACGAAGACGGTTGCTTAGTACTAGAAGTTCGGACCACCGCCACCTTGAGGCGTTGAAACTTGGCCCGGTCCGTAGACTGGATGAGTCTCTGTGTACTGGATGTGGCGAACTGGTTCTGGAACGCTGTAGCCCGGATTGTGTTTCACGTCGATCAGCATGTGATCCACAGGTTCTGGCATACGATTGTTGCTCAGGTTACGAATCGTGTGAGACTTCAGACCGGCTGGTCCGCCAAGTGGCAGATGAGGAGGGCCTGGCAAACCGATTGGTGTCGCGGTGATCGGCATTCCATAAACTGGCGTTGGACCCATGCCGGAAACTGGTACTGGCTGGCCAGGGTAACCACCGCCTGCTGCAATCATGGCACCTGGCACACCAGGCATCTCAGTTGGAATCATCGTCAGTGGCGAAGGTGGCAGATATTGACCGGCATCCCCGTCAGCAACGTTGTACCCAACCGTCTGAATTGATCCATCCGCTGCGGCAACGGTGCCTCCATCGAAGTTGATCTCTTTGTTGCCGACACGCAGAACGACCATGATCGTTCCCATTCGCTCGGCCTGTTCGATCGGGTCAACACCGACATCGAGCGTTGTTGAAACCAACGTTTCGACTCCGGCAATTGCACGAGCCTGGAACTGTGGATCCGGCAGATAGATGACCTTCGTCACCATGTTGTTGCTGCGAATGTGTTCCAGGTCTTCGTCAGTCAGCTCAACTGGCACAGTGTTGTGCTGCAGGTAAGCGAATGTGTTTGGATGAGCGGATCGAACCTCCAGTGATGGATAGAGGCTCTTGCCTTCCCAACCGTCGCCGGGGATGTTCGAAAAGACCAACTGGTAGATCGCTGACTGTGGAAAGTCCGCGTGGCCAGGCATGAAACGCTGGTTGCGTGCCAGCGTTGCTCCAGACATCCAGCCGACAGACATCCCGTCCTGGCCGATGAATTTGATCTGAGTCGCCATCTGGGGTCCAGCCATACCTGGGTCACCGTAGCCACCGTAGCCACCGTAACCACCTGGCTGAGCCGGCATTCCCAGGACACCAGGTCCAGGTCCATCAACCATCGGACCCGGATGCTGCATCATGGCAGCAGGAGGAGCGACGTATTCATTGTTATGCAGCAGCCCAAGGCTACCCGCACCGCCGGCACTGCCGAGGCCACCATGACCACCGTAGCCCGCGCAGCCCATACACACCACTACCAAGGCGCCAAGGGCCAGAAAGTAATATCTCATCGCTACCCCTTCATTGAGATGCTGAATTTTCGTTCCAACAGCAACCCGCAGATGACCGTACTTTTACTGGAAAACTCACTGTGCCCGACTGTCCGCACTCTGCCATCGACCCCGTACAGGGACGACGGTACACTGCTTTTGCACGCTCGAACCGATCGGCGTGCTTCGGATATTTTGAGCAGAATCGCTGTTTCGGTTGACGAAGCTGCCATCAGCTTTGCACCATTCGAATTCACAACGACCCGGACGCCCAAACAATCCGTCGGTCCTTCCTCTCTTTATTCGGGTCGTCATAGCTCGAATCTTTGGCAAATTCAGTAAAATCAGAACATGAATTACAAACCGCAATCTTTCACTACGCTTCCTGGACTTACCCTGATCGTTGCTGCTGCCGCGTTGCTGGCCGTCGTTGGCTGGCAAAAAACGGCAAGTTCAGCCGATGAGAAAACCGCAGCGGCGGATGCTTCCGCTTCCGACGAAAAAACAGTGACGGCGACGGCCGATTCAGCCAATACATCGCCGGATGAAGCATCAATTTCGGATCCCGCAGCTTCGGCAGCAACTGCTGATCTTCCCAATTCCAAAGAACTGCTGGATCAGGTTCGCAGCAAGTTGCAGGAACTGGATTCACTCACGTGTGACCTGCATGAAACAGTCATGATGTCCGGTA
>JBDNFT010000575.1:0-3381 GCA_041689695.1 Planctomycetaceae bacterium
AGTTTCGTGATAATGGTCAGTCATTCAAGGAGCTTCATCGTCTGATTGTCACGAGCCGCGTGTATTGCCAGAGTTCCAGCGACAAGCCGACAACCAGCATAGTGGATGCCGACAACAAATATTTCTGGCGGATGAACCGTCGCCGTTTGGCGGCGGAAGAAGTCCGCGATTCAATTCTGGCCGTGAGCGGTCATTTGAATTCTGAAATGGGTGGTCCTGGCTTTTATCTGTTTGAGCTTGAAAAGCCTGAACATTCACCGCACTATGAATACAGCAAATTTGATCCGGAAGACGCTCGCTCTCATCGCCGCAGCATTTATCGCTTCATCGTACGTTCGCAGCCCGATCCCTTCATGACCACACTCGACTGTGCTGATTCTTCACAAAGTACGCCACGTCGGCACGAAACGCTCACGGCCTTGCAGGCTTTGTCGTTGCTGAACAATCGTTTTACCTTGTCGATGGCACAACATTTTGCGAAGCGATTGGAGAATGAATCGGCACTCATCAATGATCAGGTTGATCATGCATACCTGCTGTTGACGGGTCGAAGTCCTTCGCCGGACGAAGCGAGTGAAATGGCGGAGTACGCCAAAAAGCATGGACTGGCGGCATTGTGCCGCTTGTTGTTCAATCTCAGCGAATTTGTCTTTGTCGATTGAAAGAGTGCTCCCTCTCGGGCGATTCCCCCAACAAAGATCCTTGCGGACTCCGTCGGTCGTTTCCCCTGGGAAGGAGCAGCTCAGCCAATCGGGCTTCAACAGAAACAGGTCGCGAATCGCGCTGCACTATTTTCTGAAGAGCCCGTAAAGAATAGTTCCGAAATAATGTACGTCAGCCTTTCCCGGCTGACTCGTTCGACTTCATGTCAGGCTGGAAAGCCTGACGTACTTTTCAGGACCGCTCCTTGTTGAGTTGTGGCAGAATGCGGCCGTGTGTAACCAGACGCCACATTAAATTATTCTGGTTCGACTTCTTTTCCGAGAATGAAATAATGCAGCAATGTTTCCATGGAGGAATTCCCCCATTGAAATGCTTTCTATGCTGACTTCTCAAAGTTGTGTACCTGGTATTCCCCATGAAACCAATCATCGCCATCACAGCCGGAGACGTTGCCGGAGTCGGACCGGAAGTGATTCTTCGGGCCATTGAAAATCCGGAAACCGTTTCGGTCTGCTATCCGGTACTGATCGGGCATCCGGAGATTTTTCGTGGGGCCGGAGTCGTGTTTGGCCTGCGAGTTCTGCTTCAGGAATATGCCGATGATTCTGATGCCAACTGTCTGCGAGCCGCAGTTGCTGACGCCGAATTGAAACGCCAGATTCTGTGTATTGATCCTGCTGGTCATACTGTCTTGTCTGCACCGCGTTGCCTTGTCAGCAAAGAAGCGGGCGACGCAGCATTCCAGTATCTTGAAGCCGCAATCAATCTGGCGAAAAATTCGTCAGTCGATGCAATTGTTACGGCACCTCTGAACAAGGAGGCATTGCATCTCGCTGGACATGATTTTCCAGGGCACACTGAAATTCTTGCCGACCGCTGCGGCATTCAGGAATTTGCGATGATGCTGCATCTTCCTGAATCCGCCATGACAGAATGGCGACATCTGATTCGTCCGATCCAGGGCTCCACAACGGTCTCAAACGTTGGGACTGCATTGAATGGCCTGAGCATCGCTCACGTCACTTTACACACGTCAATCGCAAGCGTGCCGGGCATGCTGAGTACGGAATCTGTTGTCGGCAAGATTCGGCTGATGGACCAATTTCTGCAGCGGATTCATTGCGAACGCCGCGCGATCGCGGTGTGTGCGCTGAATCCACATGGAGGGGAAAACGGATTGTTTGGTGACGAAGAAGCACGGCTTATCCAGCCTGCGGTTGAAGCATGTGTATCAACCGTGAAATCCGTGGTCGGCCCGCTGCCTGTCGATACCCTTGTTCGCCGAGCGGTGAGCGGCGAGTTTGACGGCATCGTGGCGATGTATCACGATCAGGGACATCTTCCCGTGAAGTTGATCGGATTTGAATCGGCGGTGAACATTACACTTGGATTGCCAATTATCCGAACCAGCCCGACACACGGCACGGCGTTTGATCGTGCATGGAATCCTCAAACCCCCGCCAGTGCGCTCGGCATGATCGAAGCGATAAAAATTGCAGCGGCGCTGGCAAAGAATCGGTAACGGATAGAGGCTAATGTCGCGACTGTGATGCTCGTAATCATAATCTTCATCTTAATCCTAATCGGCTTGGCGGAACCGATTACGATTATGAGTAAGATTAAGATTATGAAAATTCAAAGCCCAGGTGGCCAGTCGCCATCCGGAGTATTGAAATCCTGGTTGCCGTTACCATATTCGTTGTCATTGCCGTTGCCGTAGTCATCAGGCGGTGGCGGCGGATTGCGAAGTCGTTCCTGAAACTGCTGAAAAGAATGTTTCAGCGAATCCAGCAGCCGCTGAGCATTCGCTGATGCCATGAAAACTCGCTGCGACACCGATGAACGCGGAAAGAATGTTGTGATGAAGTCGAATGAAAACTCCGTAGGCGAATGGCCGATCATCACGGCGTTGGCGTAAGTGCCCGACTGCACGTCATCACTGATCTTCAGCGATTCATAAAGGTCCTGTGCGGATTGTCGCTGCTGTTGATTTTGATTCGGAATCACGGGCATGTGAATCGGTCCGAAGCGGTCTTCGAATCGCTGGATATTTTCTTTCAGCGCTGCGATGAACTGATTCACAACAACCGGTGGCATCACGACGCGTGCGACGACTTGTTGAGGCTGTTGCATTCGCAGCAAAAAATCCACGATGAATTCGTGTTGTCCCTGAAGCACAACCGCACCTGTGGTGAAGACGCCTCGCGCGACATGTGTTGGAACAAGCGCGCCAATGTGGGAGTGTCGAATTTCCTGGCTCTGTGGGCCATCGTTTTCTGATGGCTCTTCAGTGGGTTCGTCTGGATTTGACCGATCTGTCATTGTCGTAAAGTCTTCAGTTGAAACTTGTGGGCTGGAAGGTTTTCTAAGTTTGAAGTTCGTCCCAGCAAAAAGGCTTAGCATCGACTTAATGCTAAGGCTTGGTCGATTCTATCGAAGGTGAGCCACGAATTACTAGGAATTCGGCTGCACTTTCACTCGCTTCCGGACGTCCGTTTCAAGGACGCCAAACGCCTGTTCATGTCGCTGCAATGCCATGGACAGCGCGCTCCAAAGTCGCTTGGCAGTGAAGTGATTCAGGATGATCCGCTGAGTCACTTTTACTTCAACTTTACCAGTTGCGTATGGCGTTGGGTTCAGGCCCAAGTCCAGGATCAGTTCTTCCGTAGTGCTGGACACTCGACAGAAATTTGCATAACCGGCATTGGCGTCAGCATC
>JBDNFT010000576.1:0-2183 GCA_041689695.1 Planctomycetaceae bacterium
AGAAGCATTTGCATTCATGAGTGAAGGTGGCATTGGCGAAGTTAACTTCGCTCGTGGCCTGTGCTACAAACGTCGCGAAAGCATCGGAGCGAAAGGTGACTATGCAATTCCAGCGAACGTGAATTTCGATCTCTGGAGCGGCCCGGCGTCGTTGACTGAACCTAAATGTACGCGAGCGAAATTTCATTACGACTGGCACTGGCAACGTCATTACGGAAACGGTGACCTGGGAAATCAGGGCCCGCATCAAACGGACGTTGCCCGCTGGGGACTTGGGATCGACACGCATCCATCGACCATTCTTACGTATGGTGGTCGTCTGGGATATCAGGCAGAACGCAAAAATCCGGACTATGTTGATGCTGGGGATACTGGAAATACGGAAGTCTCCATTTACGACTACGGCAACAAGTGCATCGTATTTGAGACTCGTGGCTTGAGCGTCGATGACAGCGATGATGAAGAGTTGAACATCCTCTTCCGCAGTACCAAAGGCAATAAGGTCGGCGTCGTCTTCTACGGGACAAACGGCTATCTGGTTCAGGATCAGTATGATCACTGTTCAGTGTTCGACAAAGACAAGAATCTTGTTCGCGAATTCAAAGGCGGCGGTGAGCATTTCAAGAATTTCGTCTCCGCTGTCCAGTCGCGCAAGGTTGAGGATCTCAACGCAGATGTTCGCGAAGGCCATTTGTCCGCCGCGATCAGCCATCTCGGCAATATTTCCTACTACATGGGCGAAGGAAATCTCCAGCCGGTATCGGATATCGCATCACAGCTGAAGGACATCAAGAGCCTGGATGACAATCAGGCAACGCTTGAGCGAACTGTGAAACATCTGGAGAAGAATGGCGTCGATCTGGAGAAGTACAGAATGTCACTTGGTGCATTTTTGCAGTTCGACACTGAGAAGGAATTGTTCACAAACAACGATGCCGCGAACGCTCTGTTGACTCGCGAATATCGTGAACCTTATGTTTGTCCGACTGCGGACAAGGTTTGAAGCAGGCGCAGTCATCGAGCGGTCAACAACAGTCCTCTCAGCCGCAGCACGCTAGCATACGGTTGTATCAAAATCGTGTGCTAGCGCTCGGTCGGTGATGTGCAGACCATGGCGGAGGAAAGTTGTCAGCAGGCTGCTCAGAACATTGCTGGTCTTGATTTTCAGCGGCCTTCAAACTCGAACATGTCTCATTTCATAGTATTAGGACGGAGTTGTAAATCGTTATTACGGAAAGACTTACGGGCTATGCCGCTGGCGGTGATGAATCAAATGTCCCATTTGTGTCTCATTTGTGTCTCATTCTTATCGAGACTTTCTCTAGGTTGTCTATCGACCACAGAGATTCAACATGTCCCGTTTTTACAACATGAAATAGTAAGTCCCTCGTCCTTGTCCATGCCTTTTGATCAAACCCAGCTTAAGAAGGTCGTCCAGATCGCGAGACACGGTCTTTCGAATGGCACCGGTTAACACTTGGGCCTCGGCATTCGTGATTCGCTTTTGTGAACGCAGGAGGACCATGATCTCAATCTGCCGTGGGTTAAGTCCCATCTCTTCGAATCGCCGACGATCGAACCGCCCCAGCGATACGAGAAACTCCGCTCCGACTTGGCTGAACACTGGTGGAGCCAGTTCTGACTGCTCGCACAATCGCACCATGTCGAGAGTACCTGTTCCAAGTTTTTCGATGTAGCGAACATAATACATCGAATCCGCCAGACGCGCATTGCGAGGATACGACGCATGTTCGTGCCTGAGTGCTTCAATGGAGAGTTCATGAGGCAACCGACCAGGATTTCGCACCTCCACGCGATCGCGAAATACAGCCACCTGAACAGAACCCGCTGACGAGTAGTCACGATGTACGATTGCATTCACGATGGCTTCAGCGACGACTTCCCGAGGGATCTCATACGACGCGGGGGCCTCAACGCTGGCTGTCCGAGTCCCGACGGAACGAGCCAGTTTCGACATGACGAAGTCTACAGCATTGTCAACCTGCTGAAACAGGTCACCTGTGAAAACTTTGTAATCAGGGATTGGTTTCTGCACGGTTTTCCCATGGTGATGAGCACACTTCACCTCCGCCGACGAAATGAACTTCAGCGGCTCGGAGGCAAACAGCAGAATCGCGGCGTTGCTCGGGACTCCATCAACAAGTTGATTCAGATGCGTCAAA
>JBDNFT010000577.1:0-3448 GCA_041689695.1 Planctomycetaceae bacterium
GGATCGCAGCTCCACAAGACTCGACGACCGGCCTTCAACACGGCCTCTGCCAGACGCGGCAATCGCTCGCGAATCTTTTCCGCGCCGAAACGATGGATGAGCGTAAGCCGACCGGGTTCGTTTTGCGGATTCAGGATTCCGATCAATTCAACCAGTTCGTCAGGTTGCATCGAGTTGCCGACTTTCAGGCCGATCGGGTTACGTATGCCGCGAAAGTACTCCACATGCGCGCCGTCGATGGCACGAGTGCGATCGCCGATCCAGGCCATGTGAGTTCCCAAGTTGTACCAACCGCGATTGCGTTCGATTCGCGTCAACGCCTGCTCAAATGCAAGCAGCAGACCTTCGTGCGAAGTGAAGAAATCTACACGCGACAATTGCGTCAATTCGCTGGAGGATACGACTTCCATAAAACGAATGGAGTCGCTGAGCGATTCCAGTAGCTGCTGATAACGTCGGGATCCGGGAGTATTGCGGACGAAATCCATGTCCCAGTTTTCCGGATGATGCAGATCTGCAAAACCACCTTCGCTCAACGCGCGAATGTAATTGATTGTGAGCGCAGATTTTTCGTAAGCGCGAAGCATCAGCTGTGGATCTGGCCGACGCTCCGCAGGCGTGAAGCTCGATTGATTGACGATGTCGCCACGATAACTCGGCAGTTCGACACCGCCACGGTTTTCCATATCAGCAGATCGCGGCTTTGCGTACTGACCGGCAATGCGCCCGATACGTACGATCTTTCTTTTTGAACCGCAGATTAGCACCAAGCTCATCTGAATCAGGACTTTCAGTTTTCGCAGGATCGACGTGGAATTGCAGTCGTCGAAACTTTCCGAACAGTCGCCACCCTGCAAAACAAAGGCGTTTCCCTCTTCCGCAGTCGCCAATTGCACACGCAGGCGATCCACCTCCCATGCAGTCACAAGCGGGGGAAGTGTGCTGAGTTTGCGGATAGCGTCCGCCAGCTCCTGAGCGTTGTCGTATTTGGGCTGCTGCTGAGCCTTGTGTTTTTGCCACGACTCGGGGGTCCAGGTTGATGTCATTCTGGGATTGTTTCCATCTGAGTCCTGATTGTCACTTCCACCGGGGGGGCTGGTTCTGAAAGCTGATAAAAAATTCGCGTCTAATCTGGCGCTGAGACAACAATCGCTGCGACAAGGCTCAAAATGGCTTTGGCGTCAAAACCGAAACAACGCACAGAATCAGAAAAATAGGAAGAATGGGAAGGGCAGGAATTGCTTCAAATGTCGCTGGGTTCTATACTGCCGCCTCTCCCGTTGAATCTCGCTGACGAATAAAGCACGTCGTGATGTCCATTGGCAATCTTCACCACGGAATGGTGACTTGGCTAACTCTGGCAATCCGAAAAGTGCTGTCGTGAAAACAATAGACCTTCCTGCCATTCAGCCTGCGCCCGCAGGGCTTTCTACGCGCAAAAACCTGCTGTGTCAGGCATTTCGTTCGCCAATCGATGTGTCGTTCTACACAGCCGATCCCCGCATATCGGCAGTCTGGAGACCCTCCCGATTGCTCTGGGAACAAAATCGTCCGCTAGACGCAATTGCGTGGCTGATCGAATCACTGGGCCGCAATGACCTCTCCGCGAATATCCGCATCCCGACCCTATTCTTGTTAGCGCAGATGCATATCGAGAATAGTGATCCGATTAGTGCTGAGCGATGCATTCAGCGAGGACTGCGGGATTTAGGTCAGCAAACGCAATCACACAGCAATGTACGCGATGCCAATCGCAGTAATAATTCGACCAACGGTGGAACTCAACCATACGCGATTAGCGGCCGCGAATGGCTGACTCTGGCGATTCAGTCGCTCACGAAGGGTGATTTGGAGTCTTGCCTGCGGTGGATTTTTCAGGCCAACCGAGAGTTAGCTTGTTCCGCAACGACGTCCGAATCGCAGGCAGAAATCAAGCTGACTGGAGATCTTAACGCCGTGCTGGCCTGTGCAATGACACAGACCCGGGACTTTGAAGAAGCTGAAAGATGTCTAGTGACAGCATATCGGCTGCACTTAGATACGGAAGCTTTCGAATCCGCATGTCGCGACCTGATTCTCACATCACGCCTTGCCGCCGGCCAAGGACAATTGAAGCGGGCAAGTTCCCTGCTTGATGTCGCTGAATGTCAGTTGATTCTGACCCTACCGCAGGATTATGCTGCCAGCAACTGGCTGACCGACACAATTTACCGTGACCGATACTCTGAATGGGCTGTCAGATAAAAACGTGTAGGGAAGCCTTGCTGCAACTCCGACTCACTGCGTGCGGTTCTGCGGACGACGTTCAGGGCGTTCCTATTTACAACGCCGCAGGCAAAGCAAAAGGTGTCCAAAATACGGCATTCTCCGCTACGATGTATTCCTTGAGCATCGCTCTCTGCAATCAGGGGAGTCCCTCGGATAACGCGGAAATTCATCCAATTTTACATTTACTGGGCTCAAACTGTGCGTTTTCAACGCATAGAACTGCTGGAACAGAGGTATAGTTACATCGCAGATAAACAAATGACTTAAGTTCTCGTCTTGCACTACTGGAATTCTGAATTGGCCACCGCAGGAAATCAAGTTGCCGTCGGCATTGACTTAGGAACGACGCGATCGGTCGTCGCCCATCTAGACAGCACGGGACGACCGTGTACAGTGCAAAACTTGGAAGGCGACGCGACAACCCCAAGCGTCGTATTCTTTGACCGGAAGTCCATAGTGGTCGGCAAGGAAGCACTAAAAGCCGCTGAATTCGAACCGGACCACGTCGTTCAGTTCGCAAAACGCGACCTTGGCAAAGAGGCGTTTCGCATCCCTGTCGCGGGCATGCAATTACCCCCCGAAGTCATTCAGGCTCTCATTCTGCGAAAGCTCAAGAATGACGCCATTCACCGGCTGGGTCCCATCGACCAATGCGTCGTCACTGTACCAGCCTACTTCAATGAACCGCGTCGCAAAGCGACTCAGGATGCTGGCCGCATCGCAGGTTTAAATATTGTTGATATTATCAACGAACCCACAGCAGCAGCGCTGGCATATGGAGTACAGCGTGGATTCGTGTCGACCGAAGGAAGAACGGAATCATTGGAAACCGTGTTGGTCTATGACCTTGGCGGCGGCACGTTTGACGTAACTCTGATGGAAATCGTCGGCAACGACTATTCCGCCATTGCCACAGCTGGCGACGTGTATCTCGGGGGCATCGACTGGGATCATCGCATTGCGGACTTCGTCGCGGAACAGTTTTTGATTCAGTACGGCACTGACCCTCGTAAAGATCCATCACAGCGACAACGCCTGCTGACCGAAGCCGAAGACGCCAAACGTTCGCTGTCGCAGCGCGACGAAGTGGTAATCCGATTTTCGATGGATGGCAATCGTATTCAGGTGCCGGTGGACCGCACACAGTTTGAACCACTATCCGGTGATCTGATTTATCGTA
>JBDNFT010000578.1:0-1840 GCA_041689695.1 Planctomycetaceae bacterium
ATTGATCAAAACAACTAAAGTCGAAATATGAACTTACTTTCGGCGGCATTCGGACACCTCGGCGACGCAAGTTCGGCTCACGTCGAGCGATCAACGCCATATTCGGAGACGCAAACTGAGCCTGCGTCTACCGGTCTAAGTCAGTGCCTTTGTAATGAAGACTCCCTTGTGTCAACTGTTGCCGCTGCGCCATTTGACTGGAAAACACTCAGCAGCACTTCTGTTGCGTCGGTGAAGTCAGAACTGCTTCCCGCGTCGATCGAATTGCCCGCGCTGCCGCACGCAGTGACAGAATTCGTCCAGAAAGCTGCCAGCCCGAATTTCGACCTCAAAGAACTTGCTGCGATCGTTGAAAAAGATGGCGCCCTGACCGTTGAACTGTTGAAACACGTCAACTCCGCCATCTACGCCATGAAGAATCCAGTCCGAAATGTTCGTGACGCAATCGTGCATATCGGTATCAATTCAGCTCGATTGCATCTGCTTGCAGTGGGCATGAAGGCCGCCACGCGAGCCTTAAAAACGAAGTTAATCAATCAACGCAATTTCTGGAACGAATCGCTGCAAAGAGCACTGTTGCCCGCGAAATTGCAAAGTGCATGAAGCTTGACCCAGGGCTGGCATTTCTGGGCGGATTGCTTCAGGACTACCTGTTACCCGTGCTGACGAACAACTACGACAAGCAGTACCTTCAGTTTCTAGCCGTTCCGCTCGGGCAAGGGAAAGATCTTTCTGCATGGGAACGAGAAACGTTCGGCTTTGACCACGCATCGGCTGGAGCACATTTCGCGGCCCAATGGCATTTCCCACCCGACCTGCTGTGCTCAATCTTCTTCCACCATTCACTGGAATCAACACTTCAAGGAACTCATGCCGAGTTCTTTAAATTGTTTCCAATCGCTCTGGCATCGCTGCTTCCCGATCAAATGCATCAGTCTCCGGCTGGATTTCAAACACTGATCAAAGTTGCAAAACACTGCAGCGTTTTTGATCTCAAAGAAGTCTGTGAAGCGGTTGATGCAGAGCAAATGAAATTGGCCGAAGGATATGAAATCCCAAATCATTTGAGCCATCTTCTTGAAAAGACGGAGCGTACTATGGGCATCGCCGAGGCAGAGTAATTATTCCTCACGGAGGTGAGAAAGAGATGTAGCTGGACTTGTGAGAGTTTGGGGATTCGCTCATTTCGCCCAAAGTCTCGTGCGTTCCGCTCCAGATCGACTTAAATCCCATTCAGGGATTGCAGTATGGCCGATCAATGATGGCAGCGAAAGTTCCCAATCGAACCATGTTCCATCCCGATCCCAGGAAAGAAACAGGGCAGGTTCGTGCCACTTTGACTCATTTTTGACTCGCTTCTACACTCGCGGGGACGATGCCTGAAAAACATCACAGGACTAGTCCCGGGAAGTACGTCAGGCTTTCAATCCTGACACGAAATAGAACCTGTCAGCCTGGAAGGGCCGACGTAACTTTATTTCAGGACTGTTCCTGTGAGTTTAGTGTCGGTCAAATTTAGTGTTGGTAAAAAGGGTACTCACGGGACGTTGCCAGATGCCTCAACGAAAGTCTGAGACTACTCAACAGCGTCAATCGAGAGCCTCACAAGTCGCTCAAGCATATCGCACAGCCCATGAAGTTGTTTCGGGTGCTGTTTCGATGGCGGTGATGACAGGTGGAGGTTATTGGCTGGATCGAAAATTTGGTTTCTCACCAGTATTAACGATTTGTGGTGCGTGTCTTGGTTTTGTCGTTGCAGGAGTTTCTCTTAGAGCCCTCCTGAGACGTCTGGATCAGGAATCCGAAAGAAACAGAAAGACGCTAAAGCCTGACGCAGAGG
>JBDNFT010000579.1:0-3157 GCA_041689695.1 Planctomycetaceae bacterium
GTTTGACGTGTCGAAGGAACCCGCTTCGGATGTCGATCGTTACGGCACACACGACTTCGGACGACATTGTCTGCTGGCGCGACGGCTTCTCGAACAGGGTATTACGTTCGTGCAGTTGTCACATTCGAACTACGACACTCATAACGAAAATTTCAATTTCCACATTGAGCAAATGGGTGAATTCGATCGATCATTTTCCTGCTTCGTCGCGGACCTCGCCGCACGCGGCATGCTCGACAGCACGCTGATTGTGGTGCTGTCAGAATTTGGACGCACGCCGAACATCAATCAGTATTATGGCCGCGATCATTGGTCAAAAGCGTGGTCGGTGTGTCTCGCCGGATGTCGAATTCCACGCGGAGCCGTTTACGGAAAGACCAATGCAAACGGGACAGCTGTCGAAGACGGACAGGTTGATCACGGTGCGTTGTTTCACACGTATCTGCAGGCGGCGGGTGTGGATTCGACTGGTTCGTTTGATGTTGATGGCCGCGACATGCCAATCGCGGATCCATCGGCGGCTCCGGTTTCACAATTGTTGACGTAAGGTGCCCCATGACAATTCCCGAAGGATTCGATCCAAAACAAGCGCACGTCGTTTCACAATGGCCGCACGACCGACCATTAAACGCCTGTCGTTTCGACCCGGCCGGGCGGTTCGTGTATTGCGGTTCAGAAGACGCCGCTGTCGAACGCTTCAATCTTCCCGATGGCGCTCGCACGATCATCAACGGTGGCCACCAGACGTGGGTGAAGGCGATCGCGTTTTCTAAGGACGGTAACATTGCTGTCAGTGGAGGATGTGATGGAAAGCTCACTTGGTGGGATTCCCCCGCAGCAGAACCGAAACCGATCCGCAGCATCAATGCGCACAAAGGCTGGATACGATCACTTGATGTCAGCCCGGACGGCACGCTGCTTGTCAGTGGAGGCAACGATAACGTCGCACGAATCTGGAACATCAGCGACGGCAGTCTGGTTTATGAATTCACAGAACACACGCGACACATCTACTGTGTCGCGTTTCATCCCGACGGGCTGTCTGTCATCAGCGGTGATTTGATTGGCGGACTGAAACAGTGGGAAGTAACGACAGGCAACGAGGTACGCACCTTCGACGCCACTCCACTGCATTCGTACAACGGGGGGCAGCAAGTTGACTTCGGTGGGATTCGAGCGATCGCAGTTAGTCCAGACGGCAAATGGCTGGTCGCTGGTGGACTTCACAAAGCGTCAAACCCGCTGGGAGCCGTGCATGAACCACTCGTGCTGCTGTTCGACTTAGAAACACAGAAGCTGGAAAAACAACTCATTGCAGAAGGCATCACGCAGGGCGTTATCTGGCGACTGAAATGGCTGAGTGACGGCTCAATCATGGGGCTCAGCGGCGGCGGCAGCGGCGGATTCCTCTTGTTCTGGAAACCAGACGCTGAAAAGGACTACCACCGCTTCCAACTGCCCAGCCTCGCCCGAGACATGGACGTCCATCCGGACGGCCTGCAAGTCGCCACCGCCCACTATGACCGCCACCTGCGAATTTCACGACTTGCAGCGAAGGCAACTTGAGTCGAGCGCACTTGTTCCGAGGCTCTTGCCTCGGAACACACCGCTCCGGAGGCTCCTGCCTCCAACGGCGAACTGAAGTCATGGCCGTTAAGGCAGCGCGTTCCAGAGATGTAACTCTGGAACGAGGATTCCAGCAATGACTCGAGTCCAGCGACGTAAAGTAAGCAATGCTTACTTCGCTGCCTTCTTCAAATAAGAACCATCGAGTTTTCCACACGACCATAGCAGGCCCCGAGTCACAAGGTCCAGATAACGAGCATCGCCGACGGTATCGTTGTTGTGGCCGAGTGTCGTGGCAAAAACCCTCGTCTTCTCGCGGTAATTGTTTGTCCAGACGACTGTCGCATTTTTGGCACCTTCCTGCTGGCCGATCGCCAATGCACTCGCCGTTTCGACCAGTTTGTCTTCACTGTTGTTGTAGAGTTCTTCGTTGACAGTGGTCCAGTCCGCAAGTCCCTTTGTGATTTCAGAATCTGGTGCCACAAAGCCTATGTTGATCGGAGCCTGGCGCCCGTGACCGGTTGTCTGCAGACCGGTGAATTCAAACCAAGGTGTTACTTTTTTCGGATAACCTTCGCTGCGGTAGCTGTGCATGCCGCAATGCAGGATCACGGCTGGAAGTCCCTGTCGATGAGGTTCAAGGATACGGTCGATGATTGCAAGATCTTTGACGTCTGATGAGCACTCGTCATGGATGATGACATCAAAACCTTCGGCCCAGTCAGCTTTTTCGTACACCGGGTTCATATGCTTCGTTGTCGTGTCTGTGTCGTATCCAATCACAACCTCAACATGCGCTCGTTCGAAAATCCCCTTGGCGAGCAAATCCTTCTGAGTATTGTAGTCATGGCAACAGCCACCCAGCACAAGTAACGCTCGCAACGGCTTGACGTCGTCGGCCTGTGATGTGCGTGTGCTGACGAGCAGCAGGCTCATGGCGATGATCGCGGTTACAAATCTCGACGGCAAAAATTTCGACATTGGTTGTGTTCCGGTTGGGTGGGGTTTCAGGAATTGGTTCTTGACCTGAGATCATACACAAGGTTTGAGGTGTTGACACTATTCTGCTGTAGGATGGGTCTCCAGACCCGTCCAGACGCAAACCTGTCAGGACGGGACTGGAGTCCCATCCTACGTTGTTCATAATCTATCCCTCCCACGAATCACCGTCCCACCGAATGATGCGATGCAGCATGTTCTGAACGCCATCGCTGAACGTCGCAAACAAAGTCTCGCCTTTTTCTGCGGATGCCAGATGTGGCGATCCGATATGTCCGGGCACCGTGCGATCTTTGGTGATCCATCCTCGCGAAGCAGGAAGAAACGGATTGCCGTGTTTGACCTCCGCCAGCGTCTTATGATCTTTGACCAGTTGCGGAGCGATGCGCAGGATCATCGACGTTTCCCATTCGCAGGCGTGTCCCATTTCGTGTTGTGTGAATTGCGGATCGCGTGTGACGGCTTCATCACCCAATCCCCAATATGTCGAAAACAGCAGCAGCAGATCCGCTCGATCGCGATACTTCTGACGAACTTCGAACACGGCCTGCTTTCCTGGAACATCATTTCCTCCGTGTCCGTTGATTAGAAA
>JBDNFT010000580.1:0-2813 GCA_041689695.1 Planctomycetaceae bacterium
CCATCACTCTCCGAGTGATGAATGCCAGACCGCGCGACGTGTTGCTGCTTTTATCGCATGTGCCCGGAAACGGTCAAGATCAATGAAAATGGCAGGAAGATTTGATTTCGGCGTTTTCAATTCGCCGTTGACGCCGTTTGATAAATTCCGATAAACTCAACGAAATGCCGCAGAGCTCGTGGTTGGGAATGGATTTGCAGCGATGAACGAAGATGAAATGAACTTGATCGTGACGGACATGCATCCGCGCATTACCGGGGTCGGCTCGACCATCAGAACGCTGATGTCGCGTATCCATTCAATTGAACCATTGGCCATGGTTTCCAATAGGACCATTCCCGGAATTCAATCCGTGGGTGTGTGGGGAGCCATTAAAGTTTGTCTCAAACGTCCGAAAAACAAGCCATTTCGAATCTGGCACGCTCGCCGCAACAAAGAAATGCTGCTCGGACTGATCATCAAGTATGTACTCCGTGGAAAAATTCGCATAGTAATGACGTCATGTGCGCTGCGTAGGCATTCATGGTTCCCTAGACAACTATTGGGATCAATGGATGCGGTGATCGCAACGAGCGACGAAGCCGCAAGTTACGTGGATCATGTTGTCGCAACGATTCCACATGGCGTGGATTGCGATCGATTTCTGCCAAGCAAAGATCGCCATGCTGCGATGCGAGCGTTTGGCATTCCACGGGAGCATGGAATATCACTGATTGGTCGCATTCGGCCTGAAAAGGGCACGGATTTGTTTGTCGATGCAATGATTCGCGTACTGCCAAGTTATCCCGGTTTTACGGCGTGTATTGCAGGAATAGCGACGATGGAGCACGAGCTGTTTCAGCAGCAGCTCAAATCAAAGATTGAAAAGGCAGGACTCACGAATCGTTTCGTTTGGCTGGGCGAAGTGGCCTACGATCGCATCCCGGAATTTCATTCGGCTATGTCGTTGTGCGTGGCTCCCGCAAGGTATGAAGGTTTCGGGTTGGTCCCACTGGAAGCGATGGCGTGCGGCGTGCCTGTTGTTGCAAGTCAGACGGGATGTTACGGCGAAGCAATTATTCCGGGAGTTACTGGAAGCCTTGTGCCGTGCAATGATGTTGAGTCACTCATTTCAGCACTGGACGAGCTGTTAGCAGCTCCGGAACAACTTCCCGAGATGGGCAGAGCCGGTCGTAGACGCATTGAGCAGTCGTATTCCGCCAGCTTGGAAGCGATTCGAATTGTGGATGTTTACCGGGAATTGTGGTCGAAGGCAGCCTGAGTCGCAGAATCTGCCAGATACTGTCGCCTGATCTTTCCTTGATCGAATTTTGTTTCGGTCGGATTCCGGGCAATGCAGAAGTCCACATTGACTCAATTCGGCCTTTTTCGATATCAACCCGGAAGAAATGACAGATACCTGTTTCGCGTGGCTTGTTGTGGTGCGCCTCAGAAAAAGTCGTCGGCCCGTTTGGAGAAGGTCTACCAATGTTCAAGAAGATTCTGGCAGAATTCAATTTCCGCAGCGGCCGTCGCCGCCATGATTCAGCAAAGCTGTCGCTGGCCGCGAAACAGGATCGCTACAACATTCGTGCGGCGATTGAATTGAGTCGACTGGGATCGCCTGACGCACTCAGTCAGTCGCTCATGTTGACGCTCGCCGGTCTGCGTGATTACGCCGTCCAGAATGAGTTGAACGCCGAGGCTCGGGATTTTATGGAACTGGTAGTTCACGAGCTGGAAAACAGCCGCGGACAATGTTTTCAGGATATTGCAGCGTTGTATTTTTCCGGTAAGAAGCATGGTGGCTTCTTTGTGGAAGTGGGGACCGGAAACGGCGAACAGTTGTCTAATACTTTCATGCTGGAAAAACGCTTTCAGTGGCAAGGGATTCTGTTCGAACCAGACCGAAGATTTCATGCATCGATCAGCAGACTGCGGACGGCAAAGCTGGATGAACGCCCTGTCTATTCCTGCGATGATAAAGTCATGGAGTTTCTAGAGGTTTCGAATTCAGGTGAGCTATCAACGCTCAGTGAATTTCGGCGTGCTGACGGAAGATCTCGAAAGGGCTCCCGACACGAGGTTCGAACGACAACTTTGAACTCAGCATTCAAACTTCATAACGCTCCTCGCGACATTGATTATATTTCGATCGATACTGAGGGAAGTGAATTGGAAGTGCTGCAGGGACTGGACCTGAATCATTTCAACGTCCGGTTCCTGACAATTGAACATAACTTTGAAGAACACAAAAAAGAGGCGATTCAGGCTTACCTTGCAACGTTTGGATTCCGAACGGTGCTGGAGGCATTTTCTCACATGGACATCTGGCTGGTCCGGTAGCAGACTTTAACAGCCTGAAGGGAATCAAGGATGATCGCCGAAGCCTGCATACTGTCACTTGACCGCGCCACTGAGCGGCGACCGCAGGTGAACAGGACGATTGCCACTTGTCCGTTGCCATGCACCGTGATATCTGCCGTCGATGGAAGTCTGTTATCTGATGCAGAGATCAACCGGGTGTACCAACGGAAACTGCATTCGCCGACGTACATCGCAGAACTCCGAAAGGCAGAAATTGGTTGTTTTCTAAGTCATCGCAAGGCCTGGCAGAAAATCGCGACAGGTTCTGCAGACGCAGTCCTTGTGCTTGAAGACGATATGCAGTTGCAGCAGCCTCAATTCAATGCAACATTGCAATTTGCTTTGGCCAACATTTCACCGGGCGACTATCTCAAGTTTCACGCGGGAGAGATTCACACTAAGGCCATAGTTCTGAAGTCCAGCGGACCTCATTCGCTGATGGTGCCAGTCGTTGCACCGCTTGGCGC
>JBDNFT010000581.1:0-4136 GCA_041689695.1 Planctomycetaceae bacterium
ACCCGTCGCTCCGCCGACGGCAAAAGTTCTGCACCGTGAACTTACTGGCATTCGGGATCCAGAAGTTGATTTTGGACAGGTGCTAACTCAAAACTACAGATCTGCAAACTTGTCAGATTCATATGGAACGCACGAATGAACCTGTGGCTTAACCAACGACCGCCTGATTTGTCATGCCGCACCATAAGAAACCAGGCAGGGCTGGCCCTGACTTTTCTTTTGGTAATTTGCAACGGTTGCGGAGGTTCGGCCGCACCAGCATCTGCTGACACCGATGCAGCGAACAGCGCTGCGTCTCCAACGGCACCGCTGAATTCGGCTACTGATACAACAGTGAATCAGGCTGCGTCTGGTGGAAATGGCGGCAACACAAATACGGCGAAGACTAAACGTGGTCGAGGCGAAGTGTGGGTTGACGAGAAGGGCCAGAAGTGGTTCGGGGATGTTCCCATGGATGCTTTCTTTGATCAGCCATACGCGGTTGCAAGTAATGCCGCTCCTATCGGAGGCAATGCCGCATCGACAATTACGGCTGCGATGACTCCGGCAACCCGCGATGCCTCACCGAAAATGGTTGAAACACCGACGACCACAGCAGGCACCGACTCACCTGCCACTGCGGCAAGTGGTGATTCGTGGGCCGAGTTGATTTCTGAAACTGAACTCGACAACGAAGTAAAAACCATACGCAATTATCTGAACGAAAACCTGCAATCGGTGAGCAATTACAATTCGGCGATGCTGATGATTCCACCCAAAGCTGCAACACTCGGTGCGTTAGCAGGAGTTGCCATGGAGCATCCCAACGCAGTTTCCTGGAAAGACGACGCGAAATATATTCGCGATCTTGCCAAGCAGATGAATTCTGACGCACTGCGATCCGGTCCGAAAGATCAAAAGCGATTGCTGGGCCTGTATGAATCTGTGTCTGACACGCTGAATCGATCACGGCCAGCCGGGCTGGAGGAGCCACCTGAATCAGACGGTTTTTCAGAAGTTTCCGAAATGCGATTGTTGATGCATCGCATGGAAGAGTCCGAAAAACGCATGAAGACTGAAGCTGGCACTGACAGCGCTTTGGCGAGCCGTAAAGAAATGGTGGCTCACGAAGCAGCAATGATGGCAACGTTGGCAAAAATTGTCACACTGCCCGGATATGGTTATGAGGATGACGATAAATTCAAGGGGTTCGCCCTTGATGTGGTGAAGTCAGCACTGGCGATCAAGGCGGCTGCTGAGGGCAACGACTTCGCTGCGTACGAGCTTTCCCTGACGAAAGTGACTACCACATGCAGCAACTGCCATTCTGAATACAAGAACAATTAGTCAATTAGACACTGAATTTAAGAGGCCGCAAGATGTCTGTTAAGTTGCATCCGTTTGTTTTCGGAATCTTTATCTGCACTCTGGCATCAGCGATGAATGCCCATGCCGATATCATCGTCATGAAATCGGGACAACGTGTTGAAGGCGAGGTACTGAAGGTCCAGAAAGATATCGTTTTTGTAGATGTCGGTGTCGATGTGATTCGTATTCCTGTCGCGCAGATACAGGAACGGATCACCCAGGAGCCTGCAAAAGAAGTGGCAAAGACAACAGACAGCGGCGTGTTCATGACGGCCGATCTGCCTGAACGCACCGTCAAAGAACTCGTCACAAAATTTGGCGAAGGAGTGGTGCTGATCGAAACACCGGATGGCCTTGGCTCCGGATTCATCATCAATGATCGCGGCTATTGTGTTACGAATTATCACGTTGTTGAGACTCAGACTCGTGTGGCAGTCACTATTTTTCATCGCAGCGACAACGGCGATTTCGAACGCCGCTCAATCCGAGACGTCAAGATCATCGCATTGAATCCGCATTTTGACTTCGCGTTACTGGAAATCCCGAAGCAGGATGATCTGCAATTCAACCCCGTGTACATCGCCGACGATGACAGTCATCGTGAAGGTGATGCGGTCTTTGCGATCGGCAGCCCACTGGGACTTGAGCGATCTGTCTCTGAAGGGATCGTCAGCACACGCAATCGTAACATGAACGGCATCGTGTATATCCAGACGACGGCGCAGATTAATCCTGGCAACAGCGGCGGTCCTTTGTTTAATGATCGCGGCCAGGTTATCGGTGTCATCAATATGAAATTGAGTTTTGGCGAAGGTCTTGGATTTGCGATCCCTGTTTCCTACCTGAAGCACTTTCTTCGCAATCGCGATGCGTTCGCATTCGATCGCACAAATCCAAATACGGGATATCACTATCTGCAGCCTCCTCGCCGGACGAATCCAAAGCAGCCCTACGAGGCGGATTCGAAGACATCTGCTGCGAAGTAGATTGGTGGGGGACTGTGCCAGGTTGGACCTCAATGGCCTCGCGGCGAATGGCGAGAACTTAGCGTCATCACGTGAACATTTGATCGATGCGCATTTGGTTGCAGACTGGAGCAAGCGGTAAAGTCTTTTCCGGCAGAAAAGACGTGCATTTCTAATCAACCGCGAATATTTCCAGATGTCTGGACGGGACTGTAATCTCGGCCTGCGGCAGGGTTTTTCAGTGGCGAGACTGGTGCGACAGCGGCAACCGATTGTGCTACAGTTCGACCGCTGTGAATCGAGCCTTTCGGGTCGGTTTTATTCTTCCAAATGACTGGGAACATCAGTTCAGTCAAGTTTGCAGTGTCAGGGTGAGATATGTCAGTCCGGTTTCATGTGTTTGCGTTGGTCGTTTGTGCGGTGCTGAGTAACTCTGTCAGATCTGAAGACTGGCCATCCTGGCGCGGACCCAACCGGGATGATATTTCGTCTGAGACCGGATTGCTGAAGCAGTGGCCGGAAGGCGGTCCGGAGAAACTCTGGACGTCGCACGATGCGGGCCTGGGCTATTCTGGCATCGCCACATCAAACGGTGTGCTGTTTACAATGGGGGCCGATGGGTCAACAGCCGAATCAAACGAATTTGTGATCGCTCTGAACGCCGACACTGGCGAAAAAATCTGGCAGACAAGTATTGGCAATTATCTCGACAACGGTTGGGGTGGCGGACCGCGCAGCACCCCGACGATCTCAGGCGAACTGTTGGTGGCCATCAGCGGCAAGGGGAACGTCGTCTGCATGTCCGTGAAAGACGGCGTAGAAAAGTGGCGTACGAGTCTGACGGAACTTGGCGGCTCAGTGCCAGCCTGGGGATATTGCGAATCGGCTCTGATTGACGGCGACAAAGTGTTGGTCACACCTGGTGGTGATCAGGGCACTGTGGCATGTTTCAATCTGCAGTCTGGGGAGAAACTCTGGCAATCTGCGGACATCAAAGAGAAGGCTCACTATGCGTCAATTATCGCTGTCGATCATTTCAGCAAGCGACAGTACATTCAATTGACGGAGACTAAAGTCTTTGGGCTGGATACTGATGGCAAGCTGCTGTGGCAACACGATTTTCCAGGCCACGTGGCAGTGATTCCAACGCCGATCTACAAAGACGGTCAGGTTTACGTCACTGCTGGTTATGGTGCGGGCTGCCTGCTTCTCAACATTACTGGCGACAATAAAGTTGAAAAAATCTACGACAACAAAGTGATGAAGAATCATCACGGCGGTGTTTTGCTGCTGGGTGATTATCTCTTTGGTCACAGTGACGACAATGGCGTGATTTGTCAGAACTTCAGCACGGGCGAGCTCGTCTGGAGCGACAAGAAAAAGAACGGCAGCAAAGGCGCGGTGGCGTATGCCGATGGAATGCTGTATTGCCTGACTGAAGGTGACGGCGAATGCTCGCTTGTGGAAGCCACGGAGAAAGAATTCAAGGAAGTCAGTAAGTTCAAACTTGATCCACAGACGACTCAGCGAAATCCCCAGGGACGCATCTGGACTCATCCAGTGATCAGCAACGGTCGTTTGTACCTTCGCGATCAGGACGTAATTTGCTGCTACAAAATTACGTAGCTCGACTTGTCCCAAGTCGAGAACCAAGCCGCGTAGTTTAGGAAACAGCAGTCGTCGAATCTTCAGTCAAAGTGAATGGAAGCCGATCTGAGGACAGATCGGCCTACGTAGCTCGACTTGTCCCAAGTCGAGAACCAAGCCGCGTAGTTTAGGAAACAGCAGTCGGCGAATCTTCAGTCAAAGTGAATGGGAGCCGAT
>JBDNFT010000582.1:0-10216 GCA_041689695.1 Planctomycetaceae bacterium
ATGCGAAATTCAAATTGGTCAACAGGCTTATCTCGATGATTCCCATTGAGGTCCGTGTATCGATACTGCTGCGGCACTCCTGGCTTAATGTCCCTGACCGTGACTGTCGGGTCGCCGTTTTCATCAATTCCGACTACGCGAAAGACAAGTTCGGCGGGCGAACCGATAACGAGCGCCACCACGTGTGCCACGATTTGAGCCAGTCCGGCCCACAGCAGCAAAGCACCGCAGGCAATGAGTACTGCCAGCGTGAGGGAAGAAATCGGAGCAGTCATGCGTATCATGGGAAATCCTCGCCTATGAAAAATCACGAACATGCATAGTGTGAAAGAGTGTCATCAACTGACACGACACCACAGCAATGACAATCGGCAGGCCGACAATCCACCAATACGGGACAGTGATCATCAAGAAGCAGAAAGCACCAGCGGCGATAACGGGCAGCAGGCGAACTCCATACCAGCGAGCATCCAGCAAGCCGGACTGAAACGCCGCCAGATAAATGACAGGCAGAGTCAACCATTGTTGCCAGAATCGTTCCGTCATCCACCACTCAAACGGACTGTAGTGAGTACCTGGAGTACTCGCCCAGATTCCGTAAGCCAGACCGGGAATCGCAGTGCAAGTCATCAACAGACTGAGTCCGGACAGCAGCTTAACAGCCAGAACTCTGCGACGCGAAATCGGTCGATACAGCAAGAAATTCCACGTGCCTGAAATTGATTCGCCCGCCGATTGCGTCAAACCTATGACCGACGCCAGAATGCCACCGATGAAATTGAAATTCCCGGACAGTAAATCACTGCCATTCACCCAGCCAACGAACTGCACAAAAGTTCCGCCAATAAATGGCACAGCAAGCGAACGATTTTCGTCGTAAAACCAATATGGGAGTGCCGCACACGCAATCAAAGCGATGAGACAATAGCCACCGCACTGAACCAATTCTTTGCGAATCAAAGCGCTATGCATGGACGGACTCCTTTGTCGGTTCCTCAGCGGGTTGAACATCGAACGAAGGTAGCGAGCGGCGCGGGCCGCGAGTGTATTCAACAAAGGCGTCTTCGAGATTCATCTCGAACACCTCGACCGATCGCGGCGACAGGGATTCGATGGCAAGTCGCTGTTCTTCACCGTACCCGACAATGATCAGCTCCAAGTGGTTTTTGACCGAGCGGCTGCTCACAAGTCCGCGAAGTTCTGGCGGCGATGCTGGCTGGTGATCGAAATCAACGATCACTCGGCGAATCGAATCCTTGAAATGATCCGTTGGACAATCGACTCGAAGAACACCTCCCACCATGATTCCGATGCGATCGGCGACGCGATCCACGTCGTTCAGAATGTGCGACGTCATCAGAATCGTCCGCCCGGACTGATGAATGATCTGAATCATGGACTCCAGAAAATCCCGCCGCACGACGGTATCAAGTCCCAACGTCGGATCATCCAGTATCAGCAACTCCGGATCGGGAGCCAAAGCGATCGCCAGCGACACCTGAGCCCCTCTGACCGTTGGACATTCTTCCAAGCCAGCGACGTCCGGAAATCTCAAAATGATCCAAAATCTGATCGACTAGATGTTGATTCCAGTTGCGATAAAACGATTTCGCGAACTTTAACGCTCCTTTCACTGTCATCCAGCGATACAGCGGATGATTCTCTGCGATGTAGGCGATCTTCTCTTGTCGCTCCGGAGCCATTTTGTGAATGTCTTCGCCAAGCACTTCGATGCTGCCGAAATCCGGATGCACCATGCCAGTGAGCATCTTGATCGTTGTCGATTTGCCCGCTCCGTTGCGTCCAAGCAATCCGTAAACAGAACCGCGAGGAACCGACAAATTCAGTCCGTGTACGACTCGCTGCCCGTCGTAACACTTCGTGAGTTGCCGAGTGGCAATTGCGTCGGTCATTTCTGCTCCTCCGGCCATTGAAACTTCTTCATGCGATCCAGAATTGCCTGCTTCACTTCATTGTGCGTCAGTCCAAGGTGGACTGCGTCCGTCAGAAACGTATCCAGCAGATCGTTCAGACGCTCCCGCCGAGATTTCTTAGTGAGATCCGTTGATGGTGTAGCGACAAAAACGCCCAATCCAGGCCGCGCGTTGAGCACATTCTCGCGTTCGAGTTCTGTGTAGACTCGGGCGATAGTATTCGGATTCACGACCAGAGTGCGCGACAGCTCACGCACCGACGGAAGCCGATCTTCCGGCTGCAGCTTGCCCTGAGCGATCGCCTGCCGAATCTGATCGCGCAACTGGCGATAGATCGGAACACGGCTGGCAACATCAATCTGGAATTCCATATTAACCTCATCTGTACCAATAGTACCAGTACAGTTGATGTTATGCAAATGCAAATTGACAAATTGTTCCCAGCTTCCGTAATGTCACCCCGTAGTGAATTTCGCCAGAAGTCCCTTGTCGCATCGTAGTGGACTTCGCCAGAAGTCCCTCGCAGGAAGAATTCCGGATGGACAGGGTTGTGGTCAGCAGAATTTTCAAAATCTGACCTAACCGCTGTAGTTGAACTCAACCTTGCTTTGAAGAATGATTTCCTGCATAACATCGCTGATGCGCCCAGATTCGATAACCAACTGAAGGTTTTCGAGCAACATCGGAATATTGATAATCTCCTCGATCACATCCATGTAACTTTGCACCACCGAATGGATTCTATATCTGATTCTTGCCTGTTCCTCGATTCCGTTTCGAATGATCTCAGGCTCGTCGAGTGATTTTACAACAAATGTCAGCGGAAACCTTTGTATCTTGTCGATGTCCAAAAAGTACTTGCGAACGTCAATCGTTTCAGTCACCTGGAAAAACCTGCCGAGCGGACGCATCACAAAATCAATCCCGCCATCATTTGCGTTTGTTCGCCCCGTCTTGAACAACTCGAGATTTTCCTCGCGAAGCTCTGTTCTCGACCATCCCCAATAGACGACTTGATTACGGTAGCATGCCTTGAGGATTGCGAAACTCACGATCTCAAAAACTCTCGCATCGATTTCCGGCGAGAGTTGAGAACGGACAAATTCAACAACACTTGACGTATCTGACGCATCGACAGCAGACATCTTGCTGCACGACTCGATGAATGACTCAAACGCCTCTCGTTTCGCCGCGACATACGCATCAATGATCTTGATGACTGCCGACGCGATATTGATGGTCTTCCGCTTCCCTGTTTCGGATCGCAAGTCGACTTTCAACAAGTCTTCCTGAATCCAATACCGCTGTGCTGCGACATCTCTAACTATTGGCTGGATTTCGATCGACGGATAGAACTTTCGAAACTCGTCGTTAAGGCGGGCGTTGAGTGCGTGATTCTGCAACTTTTGTCCGAATGGAAGCTCACGCTGTCTTGCGAACAAGTCGCTGAATCGAGCGCCAGCAGAGTTCGCATATTTGCCTGACTTCCGGCCGCCAGGACCGAATCCGCCTTTCAAGTAGTCTTCAATCAGAACATACAGCGCAAAGTGATTGGCGAAAGACCCTCGCGACTTTGAACCACGGGTTGCCGATGCGGTCTTAATGATTCAAGTACCCAAGCAACGGACTTTTCTCAAAAATCTCAGGTGCCGAATCGCCAAACGAAGTTCGCAGAATTGACTCGATTACTAGCGTGAACGCATGATGCTTGAGCTTGCTACTCATCGAACAGACTCTTTTCAGTCCGTTCGACGAAGTGCTTGCCATTCGCGTTTTTACGTTTGTAACCCTTGTCTAAAGGGACCAGTTTTTCACCGTCCAGTTCATCACAAATGCCCAGTCGACGAAGTCCGATTTTCACGTACTCTCGTTCGCGTTCGATACCAATGACTCGCCGATTCAATCGCTGGCCGACTGCGCACGTGGTAAATGTGCCTGAGAAGGGATCAAGAACTGTCTGACCAACATTACTACTGGCTAAGACGATTCGTTCCAGCAATGCCTCCGGCTTTTGAGTCGGATGTTGCTCGTACTCGCTCATACGCTACCTGACGCGGGGAAAATACCATGCGTTGCCAGGAACCTTTTTCGTATTGTACGGCGCAGGAATTTCTTTTCGGTAATCAATCAGGCCGCGAACCGAGCCTGTCTTTGCCTCAACTTCGATGCTGTCGGCATTGAAGACGTAGTTCTTTGCATCTCTCGTACAAAACAAGATCGGCTCGTACATGGAGCCGTAGCTGTTTCTAGCCTGAACTCCTGAACTGTCGTAGTGCCAAACCAGTCTGGAAATCACCTGACACTTTTCACGAAGATGAATGTCAAAATATGGCATCGCCTGAGTGCTCGTCATGACATACAGGCTGCCCGTGGGTGACAGTTTCCGAAGGCAGAGATCCAACCACAGTCTGCACCAGTCGATGTAAGCAGCATCACTCGGCCACTTATCTTTGAAATCTCCGAACGACTTTCCGATGTTGTACGGTGGATCGGCAAAAATCAGATCAATCGAGTCATTCGGGATTTCATCCTCAAGCACTGCAAGGCAATCACCATGATAAATCGTTGAGTCGCGAGCAGTAAATCTCTCCACACTGGCCTCCTTGTGCTTGTCGCAGTCTGAGCAATTCGAAACAAACAATCTTAGTCAAGTCCGCAAACATACGAAACTATCGCTCAGCAATTCGCCGAAAACGTACGCATTTTGTGGAATCTTACGTCTGTTCAGGATCATCTGCCAGTCAGGCTGACTGACCGATGCGTGTCCGAATCGGTGGAAACTGCAACGCGACAAGATGAGGGTCGTTGAGTGGGCGATGGAGGGTTCTATACTTGAGCGGCGAGTTTCGAATTCTTACGAATCCGGCTACGCCTTTATTCACAAAGTGATATTTTTCCCCTCGGCTACATTCATGGTACGCATTGCGATTCTTGGCGCGACCGGTTACACGGCACTCGAACTCTTGAAGATTTTGGCACGGCATCCTCAGGCAGAAGTTGTCGCTGCGACGACTCGGCAGGAGACGAAACCGCGTCTGAACGAGATTCATCCGTCGCTGACCGGGCTGTTCGATCTGCGATGCGAAAACCTAACGGCCGAACAGGCCGGAAAGATGTGCGACATTGCGTTTTGTTGCCTGCCGCATACGGCGAGCATGGAAGCCGTGCCGCAGCTTCTCGACGCAGGTTGCCGAGTTGTTGATCTCAGTGCGGATTATCGGCTGACGGATCCGGGCGTGTATGAAACCTGGTACGAACACGTTAATACCGATCCGACTCGCCTCACAACGGCAGCGTACGGCCTGCCGGAAATCTACGCCGACAAAATTCCGAGTGCTGAGCTGGTTGCCAATCCTGGCTGCTACACCAGCACATCGATTCTGGCTCTCGCGCCGTTGCTGGCGAACAAACTCATCGAACCGACTGGAATCATCATCGACGCCAAAAGCGGCATCAGCGGGGCTGGTCGCACGCCGAAACTGTCGAATCTGTTTTCGGAATGCAATGAAAGTGTCACGGCATACAGTATCGGAAAACATCGCCACACGCCGGAGATCGAACAGGTCCTGACCGACATCGGCGGAGCGGCAGTGCAAGTCGCATTCAATCCGCATTTGATGCCCATGGATCGCGGCATCTTTTGTTCAATCTACCCGCGATTAAAGGGAAAGCACACGCAGGCTGAACTGCTTGACGTCTTTCGAAATTTCTACGCGGGCCAGCCGTTTATCCGAATCGTTGATCACATCCCCACCACCAAAGACGTGTCGTTCACAAACTTTTGCGACATCACTGTCCGATTCAACCGCGACCAATTGGTCATCTTCGCGGCCATCGACAATCTCATCAAAGGCGCGAGCGGCGTTGCCGTACAGAACATGAATCTGATGCTGGGACTCGATCAACGAATGGGAATGCTGAGGTGTTGAGTCCGTGAACTGAGGTTTCCGCCGAGGCTATGTGGTCGCTTCTGGTTGCTCAAGTGGTTTGGTGTTGCACAGTCAATGGTTCCCGACCTGGGACAGGTCCGGCTACGTAGGCAGACCTGTCCTCAGGTCTGCAACCAGAGCATGTCGATGCATTCTTATTTACTTTGTTGGCGTAAGCAGGTTTGAGCTGAAAAGCCAGAATCGACACCTTCTGGCTGCTTTGGTAAACACTTCAACTCCGAAGAACTTAAACCCTTGCGGGTAAATTAACCATCCCTACGACAAGTCTATTGAGATCCCAGGAATAGCGGGATACACTGGCGAATCTGCGGTTTAAGCCAACTTCATTGAGATTGCTCCAATGACGATTCTTGTTGAGTGTTCAGCGTGCAACGGTCACTATCGAATCGATGCGAACCACGCAGGAAAAAGAATTCGATGTCCGAGTTGCAAAGGCGTTATCGAAGTGCCGCTGAACAAACCAGCCGCACCATCCACGCAATCTATGCCCGCTCGACCGACTCGTACTGAGCCGCAAGGCCCTGCCTCACAACGCCCTGCGCCGCAACGCCCTGCCTCACAACGCCCAACAGAATCGCGCCGGAAACAAAGCGGAGCCTTCGAAGAACCACCAGTTCGCCAACCACGCGACCCGAAACGCTATAATCAGACCAGCGGCGTCCCATGGAAAATCATGCTGGGCGTCGCCGGTGCCGTGGTCGCGGTTGGTCTGATTGGAATCGTCCTGTTCAATGTGTTGCAAGGCTTAGGAACCGGTAACGCGATCGCCAATGCCGATTCTGCACAGGAGTCGAACCAGACTTCAACCGGCGGCAGCAATTCAGAAAACTCTAGCATCGCTGAGAATTCAGCCACTGATCCTGCCAGTAACGGAATTTCAACGTTTGCCAATGGAATGGCTCCGGTAACTGCGAACGCACCGAACACGACTCCCGCGAGCCAGCCAGTCGTCGCGAGCAGTGCAACATCACCCAATGCAGTTGGGACAGCAGGATCGTTCGCGGCCGCCCCTGCGGCGAATGTGCCAGCAGCAACCTTTGGTCAGCCAACGCCGCCCGGAAATCCCGCTGCCGGAATCGCGGAACCGTCTACATCTGCTCCCCCCGCAACATCAGATTCAACATCGCTGGCAGTCTCAGAAACAGACCTGAATATCCGAGATTTGTTTGCGCGAGTCAAAGGCTCCGTCGTGTGTGTCAACGTGTCGTCCAGCCAAGGTGCTGGCAACGGCAGCGGGTTTGTGATCGACGCCGCTGGTATCGTTGTTACGAATTACCATGTCATTGCCGGCTCAAACCGAGCATGGGTGGAATTTGCCAACAAAGACCGCATTGATGTGGACGGCATTTTGTTCATGGATCACGAAAAAGATATTGCGATTTTGAAGTTCGACGCCACCCGCTGTAAAAGTTCGCTTGCATCCATCCCAGTGGCGAAAGTCCTGCCTGACACTGGAACGGAAGTCGTCGCCATCGGAGCACCACTGGGTCTGGACATGTCCGTAACAGAAGGCATCGTCAGCGCCACTCGCACGGCCAGTGAATTGAAATCCTCAGTTGGACTGAAAGGTCATACCGGCACATGGGTCCAGACAACTGCCGCGATCTCACCGGGAAATAGCGGAGGTCCGTAGATTACAAAACGCGGCGAAGTTGTGGCGATCAACACCATGTCGCTGGTCGGCGAAGGGGCTCAGGCCTTGAATTTTGGTATCTCATGCGAAGACATTTTGCATGCCATGACAGAACTTGAAGACGCACCGATTCCGCTGAGCCCGTTAGTGGCACCAGACCGGCATCCACGCGGCGAAGGCGGAGATTCGAATGAGGACGGCATCGAAGACGTCTCCGGTACACCCGAAGGTGACAAGTTGCTGGCCGATCTGCGTAAGATTGTCATTTTGTTTGGAGCATCTACGTTCAATGATCCGCGGCGAACTGTTGTTAGTGCGGTGAAATCCGAAGCCCGACAGGTCCTGGAAAAATCAGGAATCGAAGAGAGTCTGATCAGCAGCGACAAAGCTATTTTGTTGATTCTGATGAAACTGGAAAGTTCCGGAAATCGCATTGTGCTCTACATCACTGCCCATGTGATTGTGGAAGACGATTCCAGCGGTCGTCCGCACGCCTACAAGGTCTGGGAACGGACGGGGGAAGTCGGATCGATCTCCCAGCAATCAATTTATGCTGGAAATTTGCCAGTAAATCTGAAGAAGGAGATCAAAGACTTCTTTGGTAAACTGAAGACCGACATTCTCAAAGCCAGAAAAACAACGTCCGGAAGCACCAATTAGCGCCTGTTTTAGGCGAATCTGACTGGCATTTTTTCGGACTTGCGGTTATCGTGCCCCGTTCAAAATTGAATCCGTGAATGTGCCGAACCCGCGTTTTTCGGCGTTTTCTCGACATCTGTCCGGTCTTCAACTCACAAACGACACAGTTCTTCCCTATGCCTAATTCAGCATCTGCCGAAAAATCTCTCCGTCGCTCCAATGTTCGCCGCGATCGAAATCGCCAGCAACGCGGATCGCTTCGTACGCGACTCAAGAAGTTCCGTGCGTATCTTGCAGAGAAGCCGACTCAGGAAGATGCGGACAAGCAGTTCAGCTTGGTCGTGAAGGCACTTGATCAAGCGGCCTCGAAGAAGCTGATTCACAAGAACGCAGCTTCTCGTACGAAATCACGTCTTGCTGCACTAAAGCGTAAGACTTTCGTAGGTTAAGAAAATTTACCTCGCGAGAGTTCTTAGCATCACTAAGGCTCAATCGCAGGTCATTCAAACACAAAAAGCCGCCGTTCATTCAAAACGGCGGCTTTTTTACGTTATCCGTCGCCGGCGAGCGGCAGGTGTCAGCCTGCCGGTACATTGCGACGCGTGCGACGTCGATGTTCGCAGAATCGCGGTCGTACCGGTCGGCTGACGCCACACCGCTCACCAATAATCTCCGCACCATGGAGAACTGCGCCGATACACTGAGTCGTTTACGAATCAATTTAACAGGAGGGCGCAGAGGTAGCAGAGAAACACAAACTCACATTACACTGCAAACAGTTGGAATCTTGTATTGCTGCGAAGATTTCGGGACAACAGAATCGCAGAATCCGGAGACTGACATCTCGCGGCTCGCCGGATCCCGGCGAGCAGGGCGACGTCAGTCCCCTGATTGTGTTTGCCCGTGCGATTCTCTGCTTCCTCTGCGCCCTTCTGTTAAAAACTGCGATTTCGTGTTCCTCACGCACTTCGAAAATCGCAACTACTCTGGCTTCACGCCTGTCGCCTCGTCCGCCGCCGGAGCTTTGTAGTCAGGATTCAGCTCAGGTTCGTTCTTTTCGATGTCCGCGTAGAGTCGCAAAATTTCGGCAGTTCGCTTCAACTGGAACTCGGCGATTCGATGCTTTGTTACGGCTTGCTGAAACTTGCTGATGTTGATGTTACCAGTCTCGAAAATCCGTTTAGCTCGTTCCAGCTCGGAACCTTGTTCCGCGAGTGCAACCTGCGATTCTTCGACGTCAAGCTGAAGAAGGCGAAGGTCTGACTGATACTCCGACCACGCTTGACGCCAATCGCGTGCCTGATCTTTCTGCCCCCGTTCGTTGTTACTCAGCTGTTTGCGGAGGCCCAGGAGTGTGCCAGCAATGTCGTTTTCCTCGCCTTCTTTTACAACTCCTTCCGCGATCAGTTCAGTCATCGGTCGCGACCGACGATCAATAAATCCCTGTAACCGTTTCTGTTCTTCCACATGACCGGTAAATAGACGTCGAAGGTTTCTCAGGGTCTTGAGAACTTCCGATGGAGGCGGCAATTCCATGGCAGCTGCCGCGCTCGATGAACTCGCTAAAAATGAGGCGTTGCCGGTGTCTGACCCTCGCGGGCCGGGAGGGATCGACACCGCGTTGCCGTTTTCTGGGTGAGGTCCGGGCTCGGCCGATGGCGAACTTGCGATTGGCTGACTCTCTAAGGCGTGTTTTGGATTGGTACGTGAATTCCAGTCATCGGTGTTACTGTTTGGATCGAGTAACTCTTCAACTCGCCGTTTAATGATTTGGTCACGGTTCTTTTCGCGAGCTTCCAGGTTTGCTTCAATCTTTTGCAGCTTGAGTCGCAGCTTTTGTGCTTCAAGTTGCTGAAGTTGCTGGCGGACGTCGAAGGCTTGTGTGACCTGACTCAGAAGTGCCGCCTTGTCGGGCTGCTTTGTGGCGAAGTCTGAAGCTTCCGGAGTAGCCGATCGCAGGGCATTCAATTTCACTTGCAGCGCTGAGATTTGTTCTTCAAGTTCAGTTGCAATTGTCCTGTTGGTCGCATCGACGCCAAATAAAGAACCGTTCGCAGAAT
>JBDNFT010000583.1:0-5962 GCA_041689695.1 Planctomycetaceae bacterium
CAATGAGGCCGAGGATTTTTCAGATCCATCAGCACAACCATGGATGAATTCTATGACAACTCCAGTACAACCCTTACATTTTTCACCTGTCGGACATTCTTCAAACATGACACGCTTACTTGTTGTCGATGATGAATCACTGATTCTGGACAGCTTCCGTTTTGCCTTCCCGATGCCTGACTACGAGGTCATCACAGTGACAACGGGCCGCCAGGCGCTCGACCTGTTTACAGTGGCATTACCGGACGTCGTCGTCTGTGATATCAAACTTCCCGACATGACAGGCATTGATCTGTTTCGCAAACTGCGTGCTCTCGATCCGAAGGTTCCCATTATCCTGATGACCGGCCATGGAACTGCAGGCACTGCGATCGATGCGATGCGGGCTGGTGCTTTCGAATACGTGCTGAAACCACTTGATCCGGATACGCTGATTCCGCTGGTTGAATCCGCCGCTGAAACAAGTCGCTTGATGCGTGTTCCTGCGCAGCTGCCCGCTGGGGAACATTTTGGTTCAGTTCCTGTGGATTCGGCCGACATTCTGATCGGATCGTGCCCGGCCATGCAGGAAGTTTACCGCGCGATCGGTCGTGTCGCGCCGCAGAACGTCACAGTCTTGATTCTTGGCGAAAGCGGCACCGGCAAAGAGGTCGTGGCTCGTGCAATCTACAATTACAGTCAACGCAGCGAAAAACCGTTCCTCGCCATCAACTGCGCGGCGATACCGGAACAACTGCTGGAAAGCGAATTGTTCGGGCACGAAAAAGGTTCATTCACGGGGGCGGATCGTAAGCGTATTGGCAAGTTCGAGCAGTGTTCCAGTGGCACGCTGTTTATGGACGAAATTGGCGATATGACGCCGTTGATGCAAACAAAAGTTCTTCGCGTGCTGCAGGATCAGCAGGTTGAACATGTGGGAGGCAACGAAACTATTCAAACAGATGTTCGGTTGATTGCTGCCACAAACCGCAATCTGGAGGCCATGATCAGTCATCGTGATTTTCGCAGTGACTTGTTTTATCGCTTGAATGTGTATTCGATTACGATTCCTCCGTTACGCGAACGAGGCGACGATATTCGCCTGCTGGCAGAACACTTCTGTCGAATCTTCGCGAAAGAACTTGGCAAACAGATTACGCACATGTCGGCGGAAGCCATTCAGTTGATGATGAAGTATCACTGGCCCGGCAATGTTCGTGAATTGCAGAGCGTCATCAAACATGCGATTCTGGAAGCGACGGGCCCTGTGCTGGTTCCCGCATTTTTACCGGAGATGATTTTTACAACTCCACCAGCGCATCAGAATTCGGAAGATGCGATTTCAGGAACACTGGTGGCGGCTGAATCGTTGCCTGACGAAGTCGTGCTGGCGACCAACAACCACGATGACCGCACAACCGACTGGGACGCGGTCGTGGCAAAGCTCCTGGCATCCCGCAGCGAATCGATCTACGATGAGACGCTGCATATTATGGAACGCAGCGTCATTTGCCGCGTTCTGCGGCATACGCGGGGTAACCAGCAGCAGGCCGCGCGGCTACTTGGTCTGTCTCGTGCAACATTACGAGTCAAATGCCGTTCGCTGGGAATCACGATCGAAACGGTCGTTGGCGAAGGCTGAAAGGGGACCAACTATGCCACAGGAAAATCATTTTCAGCACCAGCAGTATCCTACGGTTCCTGCAATTGAACCCGTTCTGAAAATGCTGAATGTGTCCGACGCGGCCGAGACAGATTTTTTAAAGCTGCACACCGCGTTGAAAATCGGCCGCGTCATCGTGGTACACGGAACGTTCATGGGTGACGATCCGTTTGGTGTCGCAGGTACTCTTCGGTCAATTGCGGAATCAGTGCCGTTGCTGGCTGGACAACTGCATCGACTGGCCGAGGCATCGCTGGAAAAGACTCGACCATTTACAGCATCAATGGCGGGCGACGTCGGCAACTATCACGAACCTTATCGCAAACGATTTCAGGAACTTGTCGGAGATGATCCGCAGGTGGAACTTCTCAATCCGACATGGACAGGACAAAATCACCATCTGGCCCGAGCTGACCTCGCCGTCCGACTGCTGCATCAGTTGCTTGTTCGACCGCTGCTGCCCGATCAGAAGGTTCTGCTGTGGGGACATTCTCACGCAGGAAATGCGTTTGCATTGCTGACCAATCTGCTGGCAAATCACAAACCCAGCGTGCAGCAGTTCTTTGAAGCGGCAGCACAGGACGGCGTGCCTCACTGGGATGAAGTCCGCCACAATCTACAGCTTGCATTGTCGCCGCATCCGCTGGCCAAACGCCTGAACATCGCAAGTTTCGAAACTCCCGTGCGCTATGGCTGGGACAATGATGGCTATGACCGATTAGTTCATGTGATTTTTCATCGTCCATATGATGCGACGTCACCGACAATGGCCAAGCCTCTGTTTCCACCCTACCTGGCGGCTGATGTGGCCAATGCGAAATGGGGCGATTGGGTTCAGGCCTTTGCGATCGCCGGGACGGATGTTTCGACGATGCCGACGAAGACCATCAACCAGAATCTTTCCCTGATACTGGAATCAAATTTGCCGGAACCGCAGCACGGTCTGGACACTCGCCTGATCATGCCCAAAACGGTCCGCGACACCTGTGTTCGTTGGAAAGCCGGAACGCGATGCCATACCGACGGACATAATGTCCTTGTGGACTATGAGCCCAGCGGCGATCTGTCGGTGATAGGCCGTCCTGTTGAACTCAGTCTTTTCGGCCACGGCGTCGCCACCACTATCCGCTGGCTGCCCGCACACCTGAAGTTGATCATGGAAGCCATGCTGACGTGAACAGTGCGTTAACGAATTCTCGTATGCTCATCGACCCGTGAAATGGGCGGTTTTTCTCACCAGCAAAGAACGCAGACCGAAGACGAATTTGTTACAGTCGAACTGAGCCTATGGCGTAGCATGGCACCGCTTTCCCGTTCTAGCTGGACAATCCATCCAGCGGCCCACTTTTGGATTCGTTCTATGTCCCTGGGAACAGACACTCCTTTATGGAAGCTACAAATCTAAGCTTGACCTGCCAGCGACATCAAACCAAGTCGCTGGAAATGTTTGACAGCTTGGAACACTTGGCTAGCATTCGTTCAGTATGTGTCGCACAAACAGGTGTTTGTGCGACAACGTGTCACAGAACTACCGTGAGGTGATGCAATCCACATCTTACCGCTCATCATTGCCTTCTTCGTTGTCGGAATCATCTGCCTTTGGAGTGCGCTCTGCGTTCTCTCGATAGGAGGCTGGTTCGTCCATCGCAAAGATCACTTACAAGATCCACCTATCGACGAAAGCGAACTGCCCGACTTCGGCAATCCCGGTTATTCGTGGCGTGATCCGATCGTTTGGGTGTTTGGCTTTTTCTGCTGGCCTGTGTTGGTCGCTCTTGCCTTGGACTCTTGGTACCGTTCGCGATCTGGCGGGCCTCAATCGTAGTTTGCCGGTCGCACAATAATAAGGATTTGACCAGGTGTTCCGGCCCAGTCGAGTACGGCGTCGGCCATGCTTCCCGTTGGCGGAAACAGATGGTACAAATCTTGCATGACCACAATGAATGAAATCCTGACCGCTGCCCGGTCTCTCCCGTCGTCGGAACGTGCTCAACTCATTGCCGCTCTCTGGGACAATGTTTCTCCTGCCGATTGGGTTCCGCCCGATGCGCAGTGGATCACCGAGGCCAATCGCCGCAGCGACGCGTTCGATTCTGGCGAAATGACCGGTGCGACTTGGGCTGAGGTTCGTGAGCGTGCCCGCCGGAAGGCCGGACTTGATGGCTAAGGTCATCATTTGCTCGGCCGCTGAGGTTGACTACATCGAATCTTTGACGTGGTATGCCGAACGTAGCGTTGACGCCGCCAACGAATTTGACGTCGAGTTTGATCGGGCTTTGACGCAAATTGCTGCTGATCCAGAACGTTTTCCACTATGCGATACTCGACACAGGTTTTTTCTTTTGCGCCGATTTCCGTTTCGCATCGTCTATCGCATGGCTCACGAAGTTGTTGTTGTGATCGCTGTCGCACATGGCTCTCGTACTCATGCTTATTGGGTCGATCGTTAGCGCAGCCGCACATGTTTTTTACGCAAGGGCCTTCGGCTCACTTTCGCTCTTTGGCAATGTGCGATGGCATTGGTAGAACCATTCTTAACCCAGAGTCAATCGCTTCGTTTATGGCGGTGACGTAAAAACCTTCCGTTAGCGGACCTCACCTTTTCGTGCGTGACTAAGAATCACTCCCAGACTCAATGCCGCCCGACGAGATCGCTGTGCTGATTGTTGAGCTGCTCGACTCTCAATCGCTTGACGTCCTCACTACGCTGGAAGCACTCTGCAAACTGGCTGACCACCAATGGCACGCCTACGCCCCACTTGCAACCGACGTACATCATCGCATTGATGAATGGTTGACAGCTAACTGGGATTGAACGTCACTTTCATTCGCCGAGGCTGCCACATCGCTCGTCGGGCACTTGGGACTACCGCGATCTTGGGCTACCATCCAATCATTCGTCGATCACCCCGATGCTGCGATTGCTAACGAGCTCCGCAAATTCTGCACCGAAATGGAACGTGGTGATCCAGTTGATCTCTGGTCCGGTCTGCCTAAGCAGTAATGGCACATCAATGGTCCGCCAACAATTTAGGATTTGACGCTGGCAGCGAGCGATTTGACTTCGTGAGTTGACGTGATTCCGCCCAGCACTCCATCCGTATTCAGCGGAGATGGGGGGTGGTCGGGGCAGCGTGGACAGGTCGAGCATCTATCGCGACGCGATCCGAATTGATAAGCGAGTTGCCGTTTAGGGTATTGCTTTTGCCAGCCACCGTTAATGCAGTGTGCGAATCCAATGGAAGAGTGCCAGAAAAGCGACGCATCTCCGCAGCGCCACGATGCTCGAAATATAGAAACCGCAAGTTCCGCGCGAATCAAAGGCAGCGCGAATGAGCGGCAATTCATTCGCGCTCACCTCGATTCGCGCGGCCATCAACGCGGCTGTTGTTGCTTCGATTGCACGAATCATTTAGAAATTCTCTGTTCGATTGCCGAGAAAGTTGTGGTCGATAGACTCCAGTAATTGCCGCACGAAGCTGAAGAGATACGGAACCGATTGGTGGCGAAACTGATTCAGGTATTCAAGTTCCGCCGAAAACGACACACTTAATGAAGTACGCAGTGGTGATTGACGAGGATTCATACTTTGTTGTGAAAAGGCCCATCACGAGTGTCTGAAAATCCCAAACCCTTTGAACTCTGGAAACCCGATGTTGCATTGCGCAGAATGGGCGGCGATATCGAATTACTCTCAAGCATGGTGGATTACTTCCATGAAGACTCGCCAACGCTCCTGGCGGAATTGCAGCAACTGCTTAAAGATGGCAATTCCGCCGAAGCAACTCGTGCCGCACACAGCCTGAAAGGATTGTGTGCAAACTTTGAAGCCGCTGAGGCGACACAGGCCAGCTTGGAAATTGAGTCTGCGTGCATGTCGGGAAAGCTGCGTGATGCGGAGCAACTTCTGCCACAGTTGACCGAGAAGTTTGCTAAGCTGTCACAAGAACTCACCGAATGGCAAGGCCAACAGGTGTGGGCAGGCTGACAATAATCAAGCGAAGGTTAATCTCGTGAGATCCGCACTCAATCATCGCTGGAAACGCAGTAGCGTGGATGCCATGCTGTTGGCCGTCATTATCTGCGTGCTGATAACGTGTGGAACCGTTACGTTTCAGAGTATCCAGAGGATTCGCACAAACGCCGATCTGGTGGCACAGACGCATCAATCCCTGAGCGCGATCGACCAACTGGAATCCACTCTCACAGATGCAGAAACGGGGCAACGTGGATACATCATCACGGGCGATAAAGACTATCTTGGTCCGTTCAATTTTGCTGTCGACAAAATAGAAATACTAATTCAAAGATTACAACAAC
>JBDNFT010000584.1:0-10886 GCA_041689695.1 Planctomycetaceae bacterium
CATCTCGACAATCACAGTCTCAACCACGGTCAGCGTTCCAGACGGCGGTACAGTGCTTCTGGGCGGTATCAAGCGTCTGCGAGAAAGCCGCAAGATGAACGGTGTTCCGATTCTGAACAAGATTCCTTACATCAGCCGCCTGTTCAAGAACAGCGGGGTTGGACGTGAAACCGAAAGTATTATGTTGATGGTGACACCACGTATCATCATCCAGGAAGAAGAAGAAGAGAACGTCACTGGAACTGCCACTGAATAAGCGTGGGATTGAATGAGGACGATTCCGAGAGACAATGTCTCTCGGAATCAACGTTTCGAATCAGGTGCGGTCTGATCGAAACGGCTGTGCCTGAATCAGTCTCTCGTAAACACTGCAGTTGAGCAGTTTCCGGGTCTGAGCCGTCGCGAAATGCGGGTTTCGCGGCGGCTCTTCTCTTGCGCCCGTTGCACCATATATCCACCTCCTCACAACTCAACTTCCCTCATTTCACCGGTCGTCGTAAAATACCACGAATCTCAGCAGGGCAAAAACTGCCGCTGCGAGACCGCCATGGATGGTATTCGCCGGTTCTATGTCTTCGAAAGCCCCACAGACACTTTGTTGGCAGCTTCAATTTCGCCGTTATCTGGCGATCACGCTATTGGTATGCGCGAGCTTGACATTGAGTGGTTGTGCGTGGCACCGAGAGCCCGCTTTGCCCGTTGTATTTCGCGGCGCTCATACGCTGGAAGGACGCAGGCTCCCCAATCAAAGAGATTACTGGACTGCATTTCGCGCTCCATCGCGATTTAACGCGACGGGACTGTATCTGCTTGAACCGTATCTGCCAGATCGGATTCCGCTGATTCTGATTCACGGTTTGGCGTCTGATGCATTGACCTGGGAACAGACGATCGTGTCGCTGAGGTCTGATCCGGAAATCAATGCTCGATATCAAATCTGGTGCTATCAATATCCGACTGGCAACTCCTATCTGAAAGCTGCTGCTGACTTGCGACAGGAATTGATCAAGACACGAGCCATTCTTGATCCCGCCTCTTCCAATGCGGCGTTCGATCAAACCGTTCTTGTTGGCCACAGTATGGGCGGCCTTGTGGCCAAACTGCAAGCCAGTCACAGTGACGATAAACTGTGGCGAGCAGTCTCTTCAACGCAATTGGATGCCACAGCCACCTCGACGCCCGTTCCCAGCGAAACCGCATCGGCGATCCTGTTCGATCCTGTCCCGTTTGTAAAGAAAGTTGTCTACATCGCGACGCCGCAACATGGTTCCAACTGGACTGTGAATGCACTTGGCAGATTTGGGCAGTGGCTGATCGAAATTCCGGAGCAGGTTCAGGGCGATTCTATTGGACTCATTCGCGGAGATCCTGGCTGGTTCAGTGGTGCTGGTTTCAGACCGCCAACGAGCATTGATCATCTTTTCCCCGGCAGCAGCATCATGCGGGCAATGAGCCAGCTTCGTAAGGGCGATGGCGTTTCTGCGCATTCGATTATCGGCACTGGGTATCTGTTACCAGATGGCTATACTGGCGACGGCGTTGTCGCTGTGGCCAGCGCACGAGTCCCGGATGTGCAAACCGAGTTCTTTGTGCAGGCCACGCATTCGGGCATTTTGAGGAACGCCGTGGCCGCCAGGGAACTCAATTGTATTCTTAACAGGTACATGGAGTACCACTGAGCTCCAGCCGCCAGCGTAAACACGGAAGGCTTGAGCCTCCAGAGCAGTGTGTTCCGACGCTGGAGCCTCGAAACAAGGCTCTGACTTCTTGTCGCGTGCAGTAGAAAACCCGATTCGTGTTTGTGGAGCCACACCGGGATTGAGCAAAAATGCGGATTCCGTTAGATATCACGGCAGAAAGTCGTCATAGTCACTCTGTGGGCGACTTGCCGTCGCTATTTTCGTTTGCAGTCAGGATCGTCTCATGTCCCCAATTTTGCTTAGAATTCGGACGTTTTCCCCCGGTGCAGCCTTGGCTGTGCTGCTTTTGATTCCCAGCGTCGCTCAGGGTCAGAGTCAAATAAAAGCGGAAGAGGCTCGGATGGAGTTGATTCGCCAGGTGCCGATTTCTACAGAAGTCACTGGCAAGTTGGTCAATGTGACTCCAAACGAGGAAGGACAATACGTCAAAGAAGGCGACCTGCTTATCGAAGTCAACGATGAATTGATCAACAAGGAAGTTGCGGAAGCAAGCAAGAAGGCAGCTTCCGTGGTGGAAATCGAGTTTGCCAAAGTTGCTCTCGATAAGGCAAAAGTTGACCTTCAACAGCGTGAAGAGGCAAACAAAGAGTACCCATCATTCAGCCCTACAGAAATGCGTCAAACAGCACTGGAGGTCCAGAAATCAGAAGCTTCACTGGCTAAGTCGCTGGAAGACAAGGAAGTTCTTGGTCTAACCCTCGAAACTAAACAAGCTCAGTTGGCACAGTATAAAGTGCATGCTCCGTTCGATGGTTTGGTCACAAAAGTCCATCGCTGGTCCGGTCAAAGCGTTCGACCTGGTGATCCGGTATTGACGATCACGGACATGTCTGTTCTTCGTGCAGTGTTGAAGATCGATTACAAACGTCGCAATGAAGTGTTCGTGGGTGATCCTGTTGAAATTCGGATTGATACGACAGGCCGGTCGCTGCGAGCCGACCGGAATGCGTTTACTGAGGACCAACCGGCTGTAAAAGACAAGACTGGAGACGAATTGTTTGGTCGCGGCGGGCCATCTGCACTTGAGCCTGGGGCAACAGCTCCGGAAGACGAAGTCTTCACAGGCACAATTCGCTTTATCGATCCAACACTCGAAAATAAGTCAAATACGGTCTATCTGAGCGTGCATGTTGATGTTCCGAATCGCAAAGACAAATTCGGCCGTTATCTGCTGCAGCAGGGTCTTCCGATTGACGCTGTCATCATCCCACAGAAACGCAACTAATGAGTTCCGGAAGCACGGTCGCCTCAAACCAGCGACCAATTCCATTACGAAAACGCGCGGATCTGGTGGTTGCCAAGATCGACTATCTTGGCGTTGGCTACCAGGTCATCAAAGACCCCGTCGCGCTAAAATATCATCGGCTGCAGATTGAGCAGTACCGAATCCTTGAACTGCTGGATGGTGTCCGCAGTCTGGAAGCCGTGCGCGAGCAATTGAAGTTCGAATTTCCCACACTGCAGATTACGCTCAGCGATATCCAGCAACTGATCACCGACCTTCATAAGAAGGGATTGGTTGTCAGTAATCGAGTCGGTCAAGGTGCGGCTGTTGTTCGCGAACGTCAGAAGACTCGAAAGGAAAAGATCAAGCAAACTTTTATGAGTTTGCTATCTTTACGCCTGCCGGGCTGGGACCCGGAACGAACGCTGCAGGCGATGCTACCATTCGTAAGATGGATGTTTCATCCATTCGTTGCCTCGATCTGCATGATATTTGTTGTTTCATCGTGGCTGGTTCTGGGGGCGAACCTGGAAGACTTCCGCGGCAAGCTACCGGAATTCCAGAGCTTCTTTGGCTGGCCGAATCTGATGTACCTGTGGGTCACGCTGGGCCTGGCCAAGATCATCCATGAATTTGGCCACGGGCTGAGTTGCGTGTACTACGGCAGCGAATGTCATGAGATGGGCGTGATGTTGCTGGTATTCAGTCCGTGCCTGTATTGCGACGTTACCGATTCGTGGATGATGCCGAATAAATGGCATCGAATCATTATCGGTGCGGCCGGGATGTATATCGAAATCATCCTGTCCGGAGTTGCTATCTACATCTGGTGGCTGACAGACGCTGGCATGCTGCATTACCTCGCGTTGAACACCTTCTTTGTGACCACAATCACGACGGTTATTTTTAACCTGAATCCATTGATGCGATTCGACGGTTACTACATGATGAGCGACTTTCTGGAGATCCCAAACCTCCGGCAAAAGTCAGAAAAACTTTTGAAAGAAGCGTTTTCATGGTACTGCCTGGGGATTGAATCCAAGCCCGATCCTTTCATGCCGGAAACCGGTCGTGCATGGTTCGTGACGTATGCGATCGCGGCGTGGCTTTATCGCTGGGTAATTCTGGTTTCGATCAGTATGTTTCTGTATACCGTGCTTAAGCCTTATGATCTGCAAAGCATCGGCATTTCGGTCATGATTTTTTCCATGGCTGGAATTGTGTTTAGTATGTTCCGCAGTATCTATCAAATTGTCGCCACACCTCGGATGGAACCCATGAGCAAAACAAAAATTGCCATTTCATCGCTGCTCTTCAGTGGCGTTCTTTATGTCGCCTTCACGACACCGATTCCATGGTATCACGAAGCACCTTGTCTGCTTGAACCACAAAATGTGGTCATGGTGCCAGCCCCGGTCAACGGCGCGGTGATGAGTCCTGATGAATACCGGGCGCAATACGACGAACTATTGAAGTTCCAGGAGGCAGCGCGAGTAACTGCCGTAAAAAAAACTGTACCGGGAAAACCAAACGAGTTGATGATCGATCCGTCAAAACTCGATCTGCTGAAAGGCATGCCAACCCCGGAAGAGTACACTCGAATTCGACGTAACGGGGAAACCCTGACTTCAGGCGACGTGATCGTCGTTCTGGAAAGTCCTGACGATGTGCGTCGGCATGATGAATTACTGCAACATGTTCGCAATTGGGTCTTTCGGACGGAAGACATTCGCGAATACAACAGGATCGAAGATGCTAACGGTGAAGGCCTTGCAATGGCGGACGCCCTGGAATTGGAACAGCAGATTAAGAAAACTGTTCGACTGAATCTGCAGCGTGTCGTGCGCGCAACGTCCAGCGGAACACTGATTGCCGCCAAGCGAGTGCCTGAACCGCCACGCAATGAAGTCGATAAGATGAAGCTCGGACGCTGGACAGGCACGCCACTCGATCCCGAAAACGCCGGATGCCTGATGGAGGCAGGTCAGGAAATTGTCAGCATCGCGCCGTCGGAAAAACTTCACGCCGTGATGTATATCGATCAAGGCGATCGCGATGATCTTCTGGACCAGATGCCGTTGGAAATCAAGTTTGATCATTTGGCAGACATTACGTTTCTGACCCGCGTTCACTTGATCTCACCAAAGGGCGAAGTCATGGCTCCGGAGTCACTGACAACTCGCTTTCACGGGCCGTTGGCGACAAAGGCCAATCAGCAGGGGCAGGAACAACTCGCAAGCACAGCGTATCGAGCAATTGCCGAATTGCATTTCGCGGAAGGCAAAAATCAACAGGAAGCCTATCTGTTAATGCCGGGAATGAGGGGGAATGGGAGGTTTCTTATATCGGATCGCACGGCGGCCCAATGGCTGTGGCGTTACGTCTGTGAAACCTTCCGTTTCCGGGTTTAGGCTGATTACTTCCGGATTGCAGAAAACTCTAGGGAAAACGCGGTTCTAAAGACCCGAGAATACACGTCTGCGTGCTGTTCGGGTATCCTGCCCGCCTTCAATGTGGCCTGCGGATGTGTCGGATGGCATGGCATCGCGACGCCAAGGCTAAAGTCTTTACAGCGACCACGCTTGCTTTGTGGCTGGATTCTATGGAAAACCGTCGCCTTTTTACCTTCCTGATGACGTCGCTGCTGTTCATGATTCTCTGGAGTCAGTTCATCGGTCCGAAGTTCTTTCCTCAGGAAAAGAAGAAACCAAAGGCTGCTGAGGCTCAGGCAGTGAATCCTGCCGCCGATCCGCAACAAGTTGAGCAAGCAGAAGCGGCTGATCCCAACACGCCCGTTGACCCCAACTCTCCTGTCACACCAGCCGCTGAAATCAAGATCCCGGATTATCAAAGCGAAGCATTAACGCTGGGTTCTGTCGATCCGGCCAGTGGCTACGCATTGGCTGTTGATTTGACATCCGTCGGTGCCGCGATCGAAAGCGTAAGACTCACGTCACCACATTTTCGCGATATGAAAGACGAAACGCAACAGGCCCAAATCGTAGGAAACAACCCAACGTCGGACCGCACGTTCTCAACCGCGTTTGCAGTCATCGATCAGCAATTGCAAAAAACCGGCCAGACACTCGAAACTGTTCATTGGAAGCTGGCTGCGACTGAGCAAAACGACGAAGGTTCATCGGCGACATTCGAATATCAGGCTCCCGATCAATCGTTGATTGTTCGTAAGACATATACATTGCCACGCCTTGATCTCACCGGCAATGAACTCGAAACAGCCTGGCGTGAAGATGCATCGTTTTATACGCTGCAGGTCGCGATCGAAATGACCAACCGGTCTGACAAACCAACAACCGTCGAATACGAAATCCAGGGACCAGTCGGCGTGTTGCTGGAGAACGAGGAACATACATCCAAGTACCGTGACATTCATATTGAATTCATGGACGGAACCAAAGGCGTCACAACTGCCGCTGGTGCTGTCAAGAAATTTGCCGACACAATTGAAGAGGAAGAACAACGTCCTCTGTCACAAAAAGAACTGGTTGATCGGCTGCGTGAAGACAAAGAATGGACTTCGCCGTTTCGCTACGCGGGTGTCGATGTTCAGTTCTTCGCCGCATTGATCGCTCCGCTGGACGATCGTCCGGAAGAAGTCCGCACAGACGTAGCGACGAAATGGATTGAACGCACGTTTCCCGTTCTGATCGCGCCTGATCAACTTGAGCCGCGAATGTCCGATGTCAGTGTTCGCATGGCATCCAACCCTGTGGCATTGAAAGCGAAGGGTGAGGGAGATTCTGTTACACACAAGTTTGCATTCTTCGTCGGTCCAAAGCGTCGTGAACTGCTGGACCCTGCTCCAATGGAAGCCAGCGACGTATTGAATTACGGCATGTTTGGATTTGTCGCTCGCGGCATGCACTTCCTGCTGGACACGTTTTTTGGTTGGGGAATGCCTTATTTTCTCGCCATCATTTCGCTGACAGTTTTGGTTCGTGGCTGCATGTTTCCAATCTCGCGCAAGCAGGCTATCAGTGCCGCTCGCATGAAAGAACTGCAACCGAAGCTCGCGGAGCTGAAGGAGAAATTCGGCGATGATCGCGAAAAAATGGCGAAGGCACAGATGGAACTTTGGAGGAAGCACAACATCAACCCGATCGGTGGTTGCCTTCCGTTGTTCCTTCAGATGCCAATCTTTATCGGCCTGTACACCGCACTGAATTCGGCAGTGGACCTCCGGCTGCAAAAGTTGCTCTGGATCGACAACCTTGCAGCACCGGATGCCTTGTTCCGTATGCCATTCAGCTTGCCGTATCTGGGTTTCGATTTCAGCCTACTGCCACTGTGTACGGTCGCACTGTTTCTGATACAACAAAAAATGTTTATGCCGCCTGCAACTGATGAGCAGCAGGAAACGCAATACAAAATGATGAACATCATGACGCTCTTCATGGGAGTCATGTTCTGGCATCAGCCGGCCGGACTTTGTATTTACTTCATTGCCTCAAGTCTGTGGAGTATCGCTGAGCGTAAATTGCTGGGCACCGGTTCCATGACGCCGAAGTCCGGGGCTTCTGTTGAGGTGATTGAGCCTGAAGAAAGTCCAAAGCCGTCATCGAAATCGAAGGCCAAACCAGCGGCTCCAGTAGAAAACAAGAAGCCGCCGGGCTTTATGCAGAAGCTGCTGGATGCAGCTCAGAACGCTCGCGATCAAGCTGAACAACAGCGAGAAAAAGACACACGCAAAGGCAAGAAACGCTGATATGCAATCGGAATTCATCACACTTCGCAGCGGTCGCCTTTCAGCAACTGTCGATACCAAAAACCTGAAGCTCCTGGTGACTGCTGACGAAGCGCCGCAGTTGATTTCGGAGCAATGCCGAAACGCGCTGCTGCAGCCATTGGGTTTACCAGAACTGGCCCGCTGCGTCGTGCCGGGTGATTCCGTTGCCATTGTGATTGATCCGGAGACACCTGACTCAATCGACCTGCTTGTTGTCGTGTGTGAACAACTGCAGTCGGTCCCTGACGAAGGCATCACTCTGTCACTCATGCTGCCACCAGATCCGGCAAACACGGGCTGGGGCAACTTTGTGGAACGTTTGCCTTTGCATCTGCAGCAGCAATTGACGGTACACATCCACGATCCGGGTGATGCATCTCAACTCAGTTATGTAGCCAGCTCAGTCGGCGGCGAACGCATTTACGTCAATCGCCGAATTTCCGATGCGGATCTGCTGATCACGATCGGCGTGATTTGCTTCGACAGTTTGCTGGGATATCAGGGAACAACCAGCAGCGTATTCCCATCGTTTTCCGAAAACGATGCAATCCTGCAGGCGCGAGCTCAGGGACATCCGGAACTCACGCCAGACGACGACCGACCTTATCGCCAACTGGTTGATGAAGTCGGCTGGCTCTTAGGGACTCAGTTTGCCGTTCAAGTCGTTCCCGGTGCAGGCGAAACTCCGCTCGCCATTCTGGCTGGACTTCCAGAAGACGTCATGTCTGCTGGCAAGGAACTCGTCGATCGAGTCTGGCGAGTGAAGTCTCGCAAAGAAGCAGAGGCCATTCTGTTATCAGTTCCGGCCAGTGGTTTGTCCGGTTGGAAGCAGTTTGGCACGGCCATTGAGCAAGCAGCAAAGATCGTTGAACCGGATGGGCGAATCATCGTCATCGCGGACGTGCCTGTCCCTGAAGGCCCCGCAGCCACCATGCTGCGCCGCTGTCAGGAACCTGGCGAGTTACTAAAACCACTGCGTCGTGAACCAACGGAAGATGCCATAGAAATCGTGAAGCTGATTAATACGCTCAGCCATGCACGCGTTTACTTATACAGCCAGATCCCCGCCGACATCGTTGAAGAGCTGGGGATGATTGCCATCGTAGACGCCAGCGAATTGCAGCGGCTCACGATGGCCTCAAAAAACTGCGTCGTGTTGCCACACGCAAACTATGCATGGGTTGGCTAAACTGCCATTGTCGTTACACCAATGCTTCGCGGTTGATGCAGTTCATCATCCAGTGATCCAGAGCCCGAACTTCACTGCTCGTCGGATCTACGGGGTGATCTGTCAGTTCGACATCAACGTTGCAGCCAGCCGATCGCAGAACTCGCACGGCTTCCACATTACGAGCCAGCATGTCACTCGGGCAACTGCGAGACACACTCATCATCACAGGTTTGCCACGCAGGCCGGTCAGACGATCAGACTTCAGGCAGTCGCTCTTGCAGGCAGAGTCCAGCAAGATGCCGCCCGCAAACCATTCCGGTCGCTGCACCAGCATCTGCAGAGCTGCGTCGGCACCGTAACCGGAACCGGCCAGGAAGATGCGTTCGCTATGAATATGAAACGCCTGACGCAGTCGGCAGGTCGTCACGTGCAACAAGTCCTGAAGTGGCACAGACCCAAACTCAAGGGAAGACACATCCCAGCGACATCCGCCTGCGGTTTCGTGCTGTCGATTTCCACGCAATGCCAAACCGATATAGTTCTGTGAACTCACGGCCGACATGACCTCTTCCAACTGATCTTCATCGTTGGCATCACTATGAAACCAGATGACCAACGGATAGGCATAGCCTTCTTCGTATCGTTCAGGAACATAAATGGAAACAGGCCAGTCAGATTCTGCAACTGAACCGGAATACTGTGCTGGACAATCCGGAGACTGGCTCCATGATTCATAAACTTCCCGCAGTTCGGTAGGAAGCATCTGCAGATCAATATCCGGCAGTAAAGATTCGAGTTCGCCTGACGAGAATGACATGCTTCGAACGCGATTGAACATGTTTAAGAACTTCCGTGATGTAGAAAAATGAGTTTGGGGGGAGGACACATCAAAATCGGTGACCTGAAGACCGTCCTGATCTGTCAGTTGCAAAATCTACTGACCAGCAACAATGCTTTGCCGCATCGGCACTTGTCAATTACCCGTTTCGGAAATCACCTGTCTGACTTCGTTCAGAGGAAAGTGTTTTCCCGGACACGCCGTTGTTTTCACAGCGGCATGACCCATAAAGTTTTCCGGAGTGATCCGGTGACGAATTGAAAGTACTTTGACAAGAGATTTGAGTGAATCCAACTGAGCCTTCGAAGGCGGAGCGTCTTCAAAATTGCCGATCACACAAATCCCGATTCCACGAGAATTAAAAACTTCACTGCCAGAATGAGCCCCGTGAACCTGCTCCTTCCAGCGAAATGTTGACTGTACAGTTCCATCCGGCATGCCGTGACTGTTACCGATCACAAAGTGATATCCAATTCCCAGCCAGCGATTTCCTTCTGCATCCCTGCGTTTCAAATGTTCTTCGTGAATTGATTCGACGCTGCCCGATTCAGTGGCCGAATGATGAATGATGATGTACTCCCATTGAGTTTCTTCAACATCCGCCATCCATAACTTTTTGACATCCTGTCGTGAACCTTTCGAGCTCTGCTGACCTCCTGATAGTCCCAGGACTGCTCGTCCTGAAATCATATATGGCTGTCGTTCCTGGCAAAGCAGTTTGTGATCAGAACTCCAAAGAACAATCACCAGACAAGACTTAAAAACCGCAGACTGAAACCAGCCTGGCTTTTTTCGAAAACAAGCGCTCGGTTTTTGATGCCTTGTTTTCGTGAGCACAATTTGAGTTCAACCTGCGAATTCAGAAACCACAAAACGTCCTGCACCAGTAATTACCACACATCAATGAGATGACGTTGTCAACTCCAAAACAGTGGCTGAATCACTCGACTCTACAAGCCACTTGCGAAGGTGTCAATGTCCTGTTGTTTCAGGGCGATGGGGCCGCATTATTGCTGGTCCAGCGAGGTTTATTCCACGCGGTTTACGCTGACTTTGACGGCAGGTAAATGGGCCTACAAACTGCCTGGATTACCTTGACCGCCCCAATCGTTAGAATCTCAGCCATTTCGGCGATTTCGCCCTTGCAATGGCCTGCGCCCCCGGCTACATCGCCCGGTATTGTGGACCCGTAGCTCAGCTGGATA
>JBDNFT010000585.1:0-2973 GCA_041689695.1 Planctomycetaceae bacterium
CGGCCAGTGAGCTTCCCGTCTGAACTGCACCATTCTTCACTTGGAACAGAGTGCAGTTTTTTTGCAGAGTTTTGGTTTTGAATGGTCTTGGCAGAGCCTGTTCCGATGACCACATCACGATCACATGTACTCCGCAGAGAGCGCCACCATTCAGAATACTGGTCAATGAACGCGATGCATCTTCGGTGAAATCCTTTGGAAAACCAGCAATCACAACAAAGTGGTAAGGCTCTTTGCTGTCTGCTGACATCACGTTGTGTTCATCAAGTGAATTTGCACCACTGTCAAGGAATGCTTTCAGGACTCGGTCCATACGTTCACCGACTCTTCGCAGACTCATTTCGATTTGCGATGAATCGGACCAAACTTGTCCGTCGATCAGTTGCTCATTGTATTTCGCCAGTTGCGTCAAACCTGAAAAACTTTGTTCAGGAGACAATGGATCAATGAGCGTAAATTGTAATTGTCCCGGTGTAATACTTGTTAAGAGTCGCAATGCCATTGCCCGGACGAAGTTGAGGGCAGGTTCCCGGCCATTTGCATTATGTTCAATCGCCATGGATGCGTCGCGAGGAAAGTTGAGCAATCCTGGAAGCTGGATGTTCAATACAGACTCGAGTTTGCCGTCCATGGTTTCCGGCGCAACGGGCATCGTCAAAGAAAGATCACCTGCCGTCAACGTCGCAGGTAACGACGATGGTGTCGTCCAACCTTGTGAGCAAAGCTGTTTCCATGCAGGAAACTGGGTCGCTCTGGCAGCACTGATGCGTGCAACTTCGGAGGCGACCATTACATTTGCTTTCCACCGTGATAGCGATTTCGCTGCTTCAGTGGAAAGTTGATCATGCTTTGTCTGAACATCTTGCGCGAGCTTACTGAAGGCCTGTTCCAGCGAAGCCGCAGCCTGATTCTGAATGCGGTTCAATTCCTTATTACGCCACTTCTCAACAGAAGAATTCGCCTCTCCGGATTCTGATTTAAGTTCTAAAAACTGATCTTCAAATTGTGCTAAGTACTGATCGATTCGTTCGGCATGCTGGCTGACCATCGCGTTCATTTGTTCATCAGCGGCTGCGTATAATTGAGCCTCTCGTTGATGGTCGTACTTCTTCAAGGCCGGCATTGGAGCAATAGGAATCTCCTGCGGGACGCTTTTCAGTGGAGCCATGGGCGGTGCTGAGGTCTCAATCGGAGTGATGGATTCCGGATCGCTGTTGTTCGTCTTCAGTTCCGCCACTGCATCGGCATTTGGCGTGTCCAACAGCATTTCCTGCGCGGCCTGCTTTACGCCTCGACTGGCAAGTTTACGCAACACAAATCCGACGACGACGGCAAGAGCCATGCCTATGCCGCATGAGATTCCGAGCCATATTAAATCTGCCTCAGAAAGATCAAAGTTCATCAAACTGCCGAGATCAATTTTTGAAACGGCTGATACCACCGTTCCTGCGCAGAAAAGTAGAAAGCCCAGGATCAATAAAGGTAAGCCACGTCCCCCAATTGCTGGCTTCTTTGCATTGAAGTTTTCGGTTGCGGTCAGAGCAAGATTGACACGGTGGGTAGTTGTCGCAGTTCCAGATTCTTCGGATGTCAATTCAGCATTGGCATCGGGCAAAGAACTCAATTCCGTCAATGGCGATTCGAATGTCTCCTGAATTGCATCGCCACCTTGCGGTTCCAGCTCCCAGCCTTGCGCATTGATTTCCAGATGCTGCGCGGATGCTGCGGGGTTAGTGATCTTGCTCTCCGACTCTTCCAGGTCGAACTCCGGCAGATCATTGATGACTTCGTTTGTTAATACGTCCTGTGGTCCTGTGTCCAGAAGTGAGTTGGCGAAGTCTTCAGTAACGCGAAGTTCGCTGATTTTGGACCGAAGCTGTTGCTGGCAGTCAACGATATCTTGTTTCAACTGAACATTTAACGTTTTGATCTGCTCAGCCCGAGCCGCACGAGCGGCTTGATGTTGGTCGGCGTCTTGATTTGCAGTTTGCTCGCGAAGTTTTTTTGCCTCTGTTTCGACGCGATCGATTAGCCGCTGAGTCTTCGTATCCTGCGTGCTCTGGATTTCCGCCTTCGCGCGGGTGGCCTGATCGTCCAGTTGGGCGGTGAGTGATTGAATTCTTTGGATGGATTCACGAGCTTTGATACAGCCAGACTGCAATCGCTTCAGCTCGGAAATCTGTGTATCGAGAATCAGATCTTCCAGGTTCATGATCAGACTTTCACGGAAGTAAATTCTTTTTGCACTAATGGATTTCGATCCGCAAAACCGGCATCCTGCATCTACAGTACGTCGATTGTCGGAAGGATGTTCGCTTCAAAATTGATGGAAGCCTCAGGGAGACGACTTCACAGATTGGAATTCTGTACAATATCCCAAGAGATTGGCAGTGTTTTGCCTCAAAAATCCGGTTCCATCGGTGAAATTGAGGGGGACTGGCGAAACGAATCCTTTTATTCCGCCCTGCCCGCAATTTTTGAGCTTTTTGCTTCAATAGTTGAACAACTGCACTAGCTTGTAGACGTTGCCAGTTGCCTGATTCAACGCTCGCTGTACGATTCCTTTAGTGTTATTGGTAAGGCGGCGTCCTTTGACGGCACGTGCGACCATCTTGTGTGTCAACTGTTCGGTTGATGCTTCAACCAGGTCGTGGGCCTTGAGTTGCAACTCATGCATCAAGTCGGCGATTGGCTGTGGTCCAAAATTGCGTTCGTTTACTTCGGTCATTTGCGGAATCTATCTGATAGGGAACTAGGATGACCAGTGGCGCGGATCGACTTTCTCACTCCGAGAGGCCGCTTGTTGATGTGATCGTTGACGACTTCCCCAATAGCGGTGTTTTTAACATGGCGATGGATTCCGCCCTGCTTCAGTTGGCTGCTGATCGAGAGACCAGCGTTGTTCGCATCTATGAATGGTCCGAACCGACAGTCACACTGGGATATTTTCAAGTAGCCGAACTGGATACGCAA
>JBDNFT010000586.1:0-4068 GCA_041689695.1 Planctomycetaceae bacterium
GTGAATTGGGGTGACGGATCGGCTGTTGCAGCTGTCAGCGTCAATCAACTCGCCGATACGCTGGCGGGTAGCCATCACTACGCGAACGGCGGAATCTACACGATCACCGTTACCGTGAATGATGGTCATGGCGGAACGGCCGTTGCGACGACGACGACGGCCGTCGTGCAGGGCGTGGGTGTCGTCAACGGCACGCTGTACATCATCGGCACGAATGGTCGCGATCACGTCAACCTGAAGTTCAACGAAAAGAAGAATGAACTGAAAGTTGACGTCAAGCTGAATCAGGGTGGCAGCGATGGCGGGTCTGATGGCGGTTCCGACGCAGCCATTTCCCAATTCGTCTTCGGTGGTGCTGGCAACGATCACATCAAAGGTGGACGTGGCAACGATGTCCTGGTTGGCGGAGCTGGCAATGATGACCTGCAGGGCGGCAGTGGGGCTGACATCCTCATCGGCGGCATCGGCAAGGACAAGCTGAAAGGTGGTCGAGGCAATGATCTCCTGATCGGCGGCTCAACGGCCAACGAAGCAGACCTTGCACTGCTCGACGAAGCACTCGCCTCATGGACCATTAACGATCTGAACGGAGCACTCGGCTGGATCGGCACCGTCACTGACGATAACACTCGCGATGATCTCTTCGGCGATCAGGGCAACGACTACCTGCAAACCGGAAATGGAGACAAGCGAAAGCGTTTCGTTCAATACAACGTAACACAATCGACACGCCTGGGCACATTGGCCGCGATTCACACTGCGACGACGGAGAGATTCGCTTGATGCCAGGTTGCTCGGCGACTGCTTCGGACTGGATCGTGAGGAAACCGCGAACTGTGGTCTTTGGCTCGCGGGATGCGCCATGAATGGCCACTCGGGATAAATTCGCCGCACTGTGGACATCGCCATCGCGGTTTCGCAAACTAGACCCGCAAGTCAGAAACCATGGTCAATGAACGGGTGATTTATCCGCAATCTGCGGGTAAAATTCTTTCGCTATTCTGTGAGTATTGCGCATTCTCCCGAACTGGGGTCACATGATTGTTGCTTCTTTTTTGCCAAACCATTCCATTGGACTTTCACCGGTCGCCCGATCTCAACGAAACGCGATTCTCGCCCAAAAACATGGAAGGAAAAATGGGTTGCAAAACAACAGTTCAGGATCACTTCGCCGTCCATTGCCCACTAAATCAGGCGTGCGTGTCTTAGGCATAGCACTTTCAGTCTCGTTCCTGACCACGAACGGCAACAAAAAAATCCAGCGATAACAAAACACCACGTTATTGTGCCGCCTGAATGTACGCAAACAAGTCGCGTAGCTCCTGAGGCTTGAATTGCAGGTAGAGGTTTTCGGGCATGCGCGAAATCGGGGAATCGTAGAGTTCATCGATGTCGGACGTCAGGATCGTTTGCTTGTCGCCTTTAGCATCGGCAATCGTGATGGAGGCGTCGGTGCGTTCAATCGGCAAACCGGTCAGCACTCGACCGCTGGTTGTTTGAACGATGACGCTCACGAATTCCTTGCGAATCACGCTGTTCGGATCCACCAGGCTCAACAGCAGGAAATCACGGTCCTGTCGATTGGCTGTTGTCAGATCCGGTCCAACCTTCGCGCCTTCGCCGAACAACTGATGGCACGCAGCACAGTGTTTCTTGAACAGTTGCTGTCCGATCGCCTGGTGACCCGGAGCTGCTCGCAGGTCATTGTTCAGCCGCCGCACCTCAGCCAGTTTTTCTTCGCGGGTGCCTCCCTGCAACTTTCCCCAGTGCCTGGCGACTAAAGTATCCAGCTCCGGATTGCCCAACAATGCGACTCGGCGAATCTGTTCGATTGTCGTCGCAGCTGCTGGAATGTCTCCGCGGTCAACACGTTCGATCCAGACTTTCGCCGATGTGGCTCGTGCCAACAGCACGTCAAGTGTCTGCGACGCCAAAGGCTTGGAATTGAGCGATCGCTGCAGGGAGATCAATTGCTCGGTGATCTTCGCATCATCGAATTGCGCCAACACCTGCAGCGCGGCCGATCGCACAGCTTCAGACTGATCAGACGCCAGCAACTTCAGCGATGGCTCAATCAATGCGGCGTCACCATTTGAACTCAGCATGCCCAGCATGGCAACTCGACGAATGGTGTCCGCCTCAGCACTAAACGCTTCCCGCGTCACTGCGGCAACGACAGCGTCGTGCCCCAATGCAACACCCAGCTCCGACAACGCCAGCGTCTCCGGCGCGGCGTGCCACGCCGCCAACAGCAGTCGCGAAAACTCATGCTGCTGAGCGAGCTCAAGCCATGCATCAGACTGCAAGTCATGCGGTTGCTCCTTCCAGCCCAGCAATATGTGCGGCCACAGCAACTGTCTGGCGTTGTCATTCGAAGCCGCGTTCAGCAATCGGACAACGGAATCCAATCCTTCCCGAGTTCGCTCGCTAGCATAACGACGAATCAATCGAGTCAGCAAGACATCACGTCCAAGGCGCGACTTCCACAGCGATGGCCGCACGAACCGCTGCATCACTTCTTCGCGACCACTCACGCTGTGCTTTTCAACTGCCCACCACCAGAGCAACGGGAGGTAAGGATCATCCGTATCAATGTCGCGATTGATGTTGGCATTGATCATCGGTACGGCCTGACTGGCCGAAAACCTGGCCGTACTGCATGCCAACTGCTGCCGCACCGTGATGTCAGACTCCTGCTCAGCAAACTCGTCCAGCCGATGAGCCATCTCTTCAGAAAGAATCTTTCCGTCACCCAGCAATCGGACCGTCCATGCCCGCACAGCCGGATGGCGACTCTCCAACAATTGCATGGCGAGTGTTTCGTCAAATCCACCCATGACATTCAGCGACCAGAGTGCTTCAAGAGCTGCGATTTCGTCTGCATGTGTCATCGCGGTCTGACGAAAGATCTCCCGCAGACGAACGGCCTCTGCGTCCGTTGGTTTGTCGCCGTTGCTCAACCCGTATCGGCGAACAAGTTCCTGTCGAGCGCGGCGAACGTACCACTGATTTCGATGTTGATGCAGCCCGACCAGTTCATCCGCGCTGAACTGCGTGAAGTCGATGGCGTTGGCTCGGCCAGTTCCCTTCGACGCGATGCGATAGATACGACCATTCGAACGATCCCAGTCGGCATCCGGATCAGGATGAGCCGTTCGAGCATCATTCCAATCCGTCACATAGATCGCGCCATCTGGTCCGGTGGTGAGATCCGTTGGCGCGAACCGCGAATCATCAGACGTCAACAGCTCGCCGCCGTGGGACGTTTGCACTGTCGAACCAAGTGGTTCGATCGTGTGCCAATACACGCCATGTCCCAGCAGATCGCCAGCGATGTACTTGCCGTAAAACGAAGCGGGAAATGCATCGCCCTGATACACGATGCCGCCAACCGTCACGTGCCCGCCGCGAAAGTTTTGGTGGGGAGCATGTTCGAAGTAGCCGTAGGCATGCGGGTTGTGCAGACCTCCATGTTTGCCGAACGACTTCACATAATAGCCGCCCTGCACGCCATGCAGCAGTGTAAAACCGCCGTAATTCGTGCTGTAGAACAATCGTCCGGTACGATCAAAATCAAGTCCCCACGAGTTTCCGCCGCCTTCACAGAACAGCTCGAACTCGCGCGTGACAGGATGATAGCGCCAGACTCCCTGCTGAAATTCAATCCCGCGAATGTTTGCTGTCACGGTGCTTCCCTGGCAGCCATAAAGCCAGCCGTCCGGGCCAAACGTCAGCGAATTGGCCACGCTGTGAGCATCCTCCATCCCGAATCCAGTCAGCAGAACTTCGGGATCTGCGTCCGGAACGTCGTCGCGATTACGATCGGGGTAGAACAACAAATAGGGCACATTCAGCACGAAGACGCCGCCATGCCCAAACGCGATACCTGTTGCCAGATTCAGACCATTGATGAAATCGCGACTACGATCCATGCGGCCATCGCCGTCGGAGTCTTCCAGAATCGTGATGCGGTCATCACCTCGCGGACCATGTGGAGGCGGTTCCGGTACTCGGTCATATTTCGTCCGTGAAAACCGATCGACGGACACGCGTTTCAGTCCGTTCGGA
>JBDNFT010000587.1:0-4307 GCA_041689695.1 Planctomycetaceae bacterium
CCTGCATGACCAGCGGCCTGCATCCACCATACCCACGGCGTAAACAGCAACAGCACAAACGCCCACGGTTGAGCGAACTCAAGTTCCTTCACGACTTCAAAGACTGGCTTGGAGATATTCCAATCCGCCAGCCATTGAAAGTTGATCCATTCGACGCCCCAGAATTCGATCTTCGATTTTGACCATAAATGCGGCGCGCCAGACGTCACGACGAAAGTTGGCAGAACGGAAAAGCACAGCAGACCGAACAGCACTACGAAGACCATGAACGGAATACCGGCCTGCCATTTCACGGGGCGATGAGGCCGCGGAAAGATTCGCAAGACAATCCGTTTGAGTTCGTTCATGGAGTCAATTCCACCAATCGATGATTACCGGTATCCGCCACCAAAATACGTCCGTCGCTGAGCACGGTCAGATCCCATGGCTGATAGAACTGATCCAGACCTCGTCCCGGACGACCGTACCGACCGACTATTGTGCCGTCCAGACGCATGACAGTCAGCCGAGCGGCCTTATTTTCAATGACATAAATCTGATTCTTTTTGTCCAGGCGGATATCGTAGGGATACTCCAGCGGAGCAGATTTTTCTGGCAATTTGATGACTCGGACAAACGTTCCGCTATCTTCAAAGACCTGAATGCGATCGTTAAACGCATCGACGACGTAAACCTGCCCATCCTGCCAGGCCACGCCGCTGGGGCGTTGAAATTCGCCATCGTCCGAACCATGTTGACCGAATTCGGTGACGTATTTGCCTTCGGTCGTGAACTTTTGAATCCGCTGCCGATCGCCGTATTCGCCGACGTAGATAAATCCCAGCGGGTCCTGAGCGATCGTTACAGGAAATACAAATTGTCCCGGCCCAGTTCCCTGCGTGCCGAACATATGACTCACTTTGCCGCTGCCGTCCTCGTCAAAAATCACCACGCGATGATAATGCGTGTCGGCGACAGCGATGCGACCGTCGATGAGTTTCCAGACGCCTTCCGGTTTGCCGGCGTCGTATTCCGGCATATCCCATTGTTTGATCAGCTTGCCTGTCGTGTCGTAAACCAGCACACGGCCGGCATCGTCGAGCACGTACACGGTGTCATTTTCGTCCGCGTAAAGTCCACGCGGTGCCGGGAGGAAACGCCCTGAGGCGGGAACTTTCCATGTGTCGAATTTAGTAAATGACATTTCGGGGTCGGAGTTTGGTGTACCGCAGCCAATGATGAAGAGACAAAGCAGTATCGCCAGTATGACGCAGGACGGGACTCCAGTCCCGTCCTGATCGAAACGTGTCAGGACGGGTCTGCAGACCCGTCCTGCGAAATGGTTCACGAAATCGTTCATCGCGCGGCTCCCAACTGCCACAATACGACGCGGTCACCGATCGACGGCATTACGTCCGGCACCTGATGCAATACTGTTTTTGTCATCCCAGATTCAACGCGCCGAATGACCGATTCACAATACGCACCAATAAATGGCGTCGAGACCAGCTCTAATTGGGATTTGAGTTCGGATTCGGAAGCAACGCAAATCCTCAACCGTTCCGGGCGAATCCCGTAGTCGTCACCTTCAGGTCTGCCATTCAAAAAAGCCACCGATTCCGAAGCACTAAACCAATTCAGCGGCCCTAGAAATTCGCCAATTTCAGCGTTCGGCGGATTGTCGTAAAGTGTTCTCACCGGCCCATCATACGCCACAGCACCAGCATCCAGACAAATCAAGTGCTCCGCCTGCCGCATTACAGTTTCAGGTTCGTGAGATGTAAAGACCATGGAGATATTTTCTTCTGCGACAATTTGTCGCACGATTTTCCAATACGCTGGCTTACGCACCGGATCCACATGACTAAGCGGCTCATCAAGCAACAACACATTCGCTCGCGTCGCCAGTGCTCTCGCCAGTGCCAAACGCGAGCGTTCACCTTGAGATAACTCCGCCGGTAACGCCTGCCGACGATGGTTCAGATCGAACAGACTCAGCAATTCGTCTGTTCTTTTTGAAAATCGCCTCGATTCTGTCCGAGATTTCGAATTCTGCGGAACCTCCGCGCTGACGACATCTAAATGCTGTTCCGCAGACAGGTGTGGCCAGAGCCCGCCGCTTTGCGGAACCCAGTAAAGTGGAAGCCTGTCCTTGTTCCGAGGCTCCAGCCTCGGAACACACTGCGCCGGAGGCTCCAGCCTCCCATGAATTCCGTCGCCAGTTCTCACTTCGTCGTATGAAATATGCGACTTCAGCTCGCCAAAAAACTCAGTCTCAAACCTCGCCAGCACATTTAACAACGACGTTTTACCTGCTCCCGAAAGGCCAACAACCGCTGTCGATCCAACCGGAATGTCAAGAGTCACAGAGTTAAGACGCGGAGCATGACTGCCGGGAAGAGTCACATCACACAGGCTGAAAAGCGGCCCGCTCATGTAGAACTCAACGCAACGGGCTCACCGGCCAGTCGAACGAACAGCCGCTCCAGCAGTAGTTTCGGATCAACGCGACTTCCGCCCTTCATCTCGGTGTCGGCTTCAATCAGCAGTTGCAGAATCCGACTCGCTCGTTCAAAACCAATGCGCCGCAGATAAGCCTCACTCGCCCCGATGGCATTCGGAAAAATTCCGGAACCGGAAATGGCGTCTCGCAACGCTGTTCCGGATCGAGCGCGTTCCGTTGCTTCTGCAAGTTTGCGAAATGTAAACGTGACACCACCCAGTACTTTCTGAGGTGCTTCACCGGCCATCATTAATTTATCAAGGGCCTCCAACGCCTTTCCGGCATTGCCATCGCGAACGGCGTCGAGCATCACCCATGTAGTCTCGGTTCTCCAGCCGCCCACAACTTTGACGACATCTTCCCGAGTAATCGCCGGAGCATCACCGACCAGCGACGCGAGCTTGGCGACTTCCTGCAGCAGCATCCCAACGCCATCACCGGCCAGTTGCACAATCAACGCGGCACTCTCGCGATCCATCGACTTACCAAACTCATCCTTCGCCACGCGCTGCAGCCATTTGAGCAGATTGGCGCCAGTGAGTTCCGCACATTCGACTGCCAAGCCGTCGTTTTCGACGAGCTTATACAGCTTCGTCGTCTTCGGCCAGGTCTTAACATCCAGAATCAACAACGATCCCTTCGCTGGACTGGTGACGTATTTTTCCAGCACCGGCCGATTCGCAGAGACAAAATCATCGGCATCTTCAATGAGCACGATTCGCTGATCGCCAAACATGGAGACCGTTCGCAGCTCCGTCATCACTTCACGAATCTCGGCCTTTTCGCCGTTGATCCGAGTGATCGACGATTCAGAATCGTCACCGCTGACACCGGGAATGCGATGCAGAATCTCAGGCCGAAAATATCTCTCCGGCCCATACATCACCAAGACGCCATGGGCGACGGCGGTTTCTTTTGATGACAGGAATTCGACAGCACTGACGCTCATTCAAGAGTCTCACGATTACTCTGGATCAAATCCAATCTTACTACGGCACCACATGTACCATCATAAGATCATGCGTCTCGCTAAGCCAGTTAGTGTGACCGACAATAATCACTTTGCTGCCAGGCGTAAGCACCTGATGCCGTTGGCCCCCACTTTAACACGAATGTCAGTAAAGCTTCAGCCGACTATTGTACGACGCGACTGTAGACAGGCGTGTCGCCCCAATACGAACCCATCCGCCGAGCAACATCAACGCACATCGCCGGAATTGTTTGACAGCATGTGTCAGATGGCGAACCTATTGTTGAGTACGTGTCGCACAAACAATTGATTGTGCGACAACTTGTCAGACAGAACTCTGTTAGGCGACCAAGATGAAACCAACGCTCCACACGATTCTTTCGCGTGATGACTCTCCCATCACGCTTGATGAGTGGCGTGCGGCGTTGGAACGCCTCGACTCATTCACCATCACGAACAACATCAAGCAGCAAAATCCCTTCACCAAAGAGTTCACGCATTTCGACAGTCCCGGCGGAGGCTACTGGAAATCTCCGTCAATCAATGGTCCCGTTTGGTCTGACGACGGTGCAATCTGGTTCAGGTTTGGCGAAGGTTCCGTTCTGTTCACGCAATTTTCAAATCTCGACGACCCGGAATTGGTGAGCTTAGCGGAATCGCTCGTCGCTTCTGTTCGACATCACCAAATCGGCGCGTAGGTCGCCTAACGCAGTTTTTACACAAGGTCGCTGCGCGATCACCTTCGCTCTTTGGCAACGGACGTTGGCGTTGGTACAATCTGCACTTACTCAGAGTCACTCGCTTCGTTTATGACGGTGACGTAAAAACCTCCCGTTGTCCGGCCTACTCCAAGGA
>JBDNFT010000588.1:0-2813 GCA_041689695.1 Planctomycetaceae bacterium
GACTGTCTTTGTCAGCAAGGAATCCATTGAGAACTCGACCATCGTTGGTGACCATGACATAGTTTTCAAAACCTTCGCGGATGTCCAGACTGGGATTCACGACGCTGATCAACATGCGCTCCATGTTGTCGCGAGCAAACGGAGTGAGATCCGGTCCGATGCGCCCGCCTTCATCAAACAGCAGGTGACAGCGACCACAGTTCTGCATAAACAGTTTCTTGCCGGCACGTGGATTGCCAGAACCAGCGTCCAAAACCGTTTTTAACTGAGCGATCTCCGCCTGTACCTGCGCAGGCGACAGACTGGCAATTTCACCCCAGTGCTTTTTAATTGCGGCATTAATGGAATCGTCCCCGTGCATCAGCATTTTTCGAAGTGCTGAATTGCTGATTTTGTCCGACGGAATTGTGCCGCCGTCAATCGCAACCAGCAGTTGTTTCGACCATGCCGTGCGACTCACGAGCATAGCTTCCGCTGCGAGTTGGGCGTCTTCAGGCAGCACTGCAAAGCGAGCGGCAACGTCTACTGCGATGTCTGCGGCATCGTAGTTTTGCAGAGCCGTAAAAGTGGTCGCCAGAACAGATGAATTCTGCTCGTGCTTCACAATATCCAGCAGCACCTGCAGCAGATCGTCGGTGTGAATCTGACCACAGATTTCGATGAGCTGACTGCGAATTTCGGGTTTCGCTTTTACGTCTTGAATAGTTTTGACAGCCTCAGCCACTGCGTCCGGATGCGCCTGCCGAAAACGCAACGCGAGTGAACCACCGCCACTTTTTGCAAGTGCATTGACGAGTTCATCAGGAATCCCGGCGAGGCTGCGGCCTTGAAACGCTTCTTCAAATCCTTTGAGCAAATGACTGACGCTTTGTTTGTCCGGAGCAGCATCCAGTAGTTTTGCTGCGCTGAGCAAGTCATTTCGAGTTCCCGCCAGCGCGTATCGCTTCATAAGTCGTTCGGCAATCACATCTGCAACGAGTGGTCGTTTCCATGTTGCTGGATCGGCAAGCAATTTCTGTAGGATATCATCGATCGTCGTGCTTTCTGTCTGCGATTCAATCGCCCACCAGACTAGCAATGGCTGATGAATGTCGGCTGCATCTTCGTCGTAGTTCAGCAGTTCACGAACGATCGGCAACGCTAATGCTGGCGGAAGACGTCGAGCCGAACAGGCCATCTGTTTGCGGACATCGAGATAGCCTTCTTTACTGGCAGCCCTCGCGATGGCCGCAGCAACGTCAGTGGATGCATTCTTCGGATCGCAGATGAGTCGCACGGTCCAGGCACGCACAAACGGGTCGCTATGGTTCAGCAACTTGAGCGCGGATTCATCGTTGAACCCACCGCTGGCGTTGAGTGCCCAAAGACGTTCGAGAGCGGATTGTCCGGTGAAAACTGCGAGTTCTGCTTCGAGTTGCTGGATTGCAGATTTGTCTTCGCGATCGCCAAGAAGACGAACAGCAGTTTGGCGATGTTGCTTTGATGGATCGTCGAGGAGTTTGGTAAGTTCAGGTGTTGACGAAAGTTGAAGTTGCAATTGTACCGGGGGGCTGACGCCGCCCCGCTCGCCTTTGTGCGTCAACTTGTAGATGCGCCCATTCGTTCTGTCGACTCGGCCGGCATAGTGGCTACTGTGGTCGATGCGTTGTTCGTACATATCGGCGATGTAAATGTCGCCATCAGGCCCCGCTTTAATATCAACGGGGCGGAACCATGGATCATCTGTCTTTAGAACACGTTCTATGTCTTCTGTTTCGAATGATGACTGATATGGTTTAAAATTGCTTAGAACCACTTGGCCCTGCAGCGGTTCAATACCAAACAACTGGCCTCGAAATCGCTCCGGCAACATGTTCTCTTCGTAGATAATAAAGTTATGCGTGAACCGAGCGACACTGTGATGCTTGATGTTTTCAAAGAAGCCGAACGAGTACGGATTCGACAGCGGTCCGTGTTTACCGAACCCCTTTCGATAGTAGCCGCCCTGGACATAATGAAAGCCGCGCGTGTCGCCGCCGTTATGAACAGAATAGATGCGGCCCTTGGCATCGATCTCACAACCAAACGTGTTACCACCGCCTTCCGCGAAGATCTCGTAGATCTGTTGTTCCGGATGATAGCGCCAGATGAGCTGGCCAAGCGATCGCACCGGCGGCTCTTTGCTGCCCGGCTTTTTCACCATGCCGGTCACCGTACTACCCTGAGCCCCGTATAACCAGCCATCCGGCCCAAACCGCAGGCTGTTGATCACCGAATGGGAATCTTCAATACCAAAGCCTTCGAGCAGCACCTCAGGATCACCGTCAGGAATGTCATCGCTGTTCTTGTCAGGATAGAACAACAGATACGGCGGATTTGTCACGTAGACACCTCCACGACCGATCGCAAAGGACGACGCAAGATTCAGATCATCAACGAAAATTTTGTGTTTGTCATAAACGCCGTCGCCATCGGTGTCTTCATGAATGCTGATGCGGTCCGCTCCCTTGTCGTGATGCGGCGGCGCGGGGGGAATTTTGTCATAGACGGATCGCAAAAATGTGTCGCGGCTGAGCATTTTCAGCCCTGCGATTTCCGGGTACTGACGATACTCCATCACCCACAAGCGGCCTCGTTCATCCCACGACATAAACAACGGTTGAGCGATATCCGGATCACCAAGAACCAGTTGCACCGACAAATCATCCGGCGTCTTGAAATGTTTGACTGCTTCCAAAGGGCTCAGAGGCTCCGTATCGCCGTTGCGTCGAGTAACGTATTTTTCGACGTCATCAACGGCATCAACTTTCAGATACGCGCCTTTGGCTGCGGCA
>JBDNFT010000589.1:0-4582 GCA_041689695.1 Planctomycetaceae bacterium
TGAACCCGGAACGTTCGCTAAACATGGTGGATGTCGGTCATCAGGTCACTGCGATCAGATTGACCAGCCTGACTCAAGGCAGGAGCCGTATGACGTATTTCATCAAGTACGGATCTGTGCATGGGGCGGTTGGAACCAGCTGTCCCTTGCAATGGTCATTTCTAAATCAATGAGCTGCGTCCCCTTATCGCGACTGCGGATGAGTTCCAGCAGTGGTTTAAGTCACTGTAGCTGGAAATCGCGATCGGCCGCATTTTTCTCTATGGACATTGTGTCCAGCAAGGAGTTTGATTCAATGGCGAACTGTGCCAGTTCGCTTCTCCAGGTTATGGGCATTTGATGGCGATGTAAATCAACGAGTGCCTCGGCTTTGTCGAAGAAGTCACGAGCTGCCGTTTGGTCCCCTCGTCTGGCGTGGCACATCGACAGGAAAAACAGGTCGAAAGGCTGACTTTCCGTTGGCGGGATTTCGAGGCTCCTGTTCAGTGTCGCAACGGCTTCGTCAATCTTCCCGGCTCGAAACAGAGCGACACCCAGAGTGTTCAGAAACAAAGAACGCTCCGCACTCGTCATTGATTCGTCCTGCGATGCTCGCCGGGCCAATGTGATGGCGGTTGAAGCGTCTCGCAGGGGGAGCGGACCGGTGGCGAGCAGCCAGGCGAGGTTGTTGCAGGCAAGTGCGTCATTCGGCTGAAGCTCAATTGCCCTTGCAATCGCAGCACGAGCGGAGCGGAGATCAAATTCTTCGGCCGCCAATCGTGCTCGTTGGATTTGCTGGACCGCTTCAAGCTGGGTAAATCGTTCATCTGCGACAAATCGTACATGACCCAATTCTTTTGAATCACGCACGAACCGGGACGCCAGAAGTGTTTCGGACGGCAAGTCCAGATGCCGCTGGTGCAGTTCATCGCGAATCGCCGCCAGATCCCACACATGGAACACGCCTCCGTTCGCGTCTGAGGCGACGGCCAGCTGGTTCCCATTCGGACTAAACGTCATGCGCGAGACGATATGTTGATTTGGGTCAGTCAATGTGGCGAATTCAGTGCCGTCGGCCGGATTAATCAAATGAATACGCGCGGTCGAATCAGATACTGCCAGCATCCGACCGTCGGGCGTGAAACAGGTTCGAACACCAATGATTACCTGACCGGGCACGTCTGGTTGACAAGCCCTGGACCATGTCTCCGTGCGCCAAACGGTGAGGTCTGCGGAATTTGTGACGAGCCATTTGCCATCGGGACTGAACTGGACCATGCAGCAACTGGGTTGATCAATCGTATGCAGCAATCTGCCTGAATCCACATCCCAGATGCAGACATTGCCACTGTCCCATCCACCCGTGGCCAGCTGCCGCCCGTCGGCACTGAAGGACAGACTTCGAATATCGGTGTGGCGACCGATTGCCTTTGGCGGAATTGCGACATCAGCTGACCAGATAAGGGCGTGATCGCCGTTTGGGATGGCGATGCGCTTTCCACTGCGACTGACTGCAAAGTCGCATTCTGCCCCACTCGCACCAATGTGCTCCGGTGGGCCGAGAATCTGGTTGTGAACTTCGTGAACATTCGTTTCCAGCAGTGACGTGGTATCATCCGTACATCGCCAGCGGTTGAGCCCACGCTGATTCAGCGTCAGGAGCGAGTTATCTTCTTCGAACTGGATAAACCCACTGCCAATCACCAGATGATCGAGTGGCACCATTGAAACTGTATCGAAGAGCTGCACTTTCCCGGCACTGACCAGCGCCAGCAGTCCCCCATCGGTGCTATAAGCAAGATCCAGCGACGATGCGAACCGCAGCGGTGAGGCGATCAGCGGCAGCGTATAGTAAATTCTCGGATGTTCGATCGCCAGAATTGCATTCCTGTGACCTTCGGTTGTCCGCAACATGCGGAAGCCACCCATTGCGTCAGGTGAAATCCCGGCCAATACGATGTCCAGCTTTGCGAGTTGGAGTTCACCGCTGCTCACATTCCAGAGCCGTAGATTGCCACCCCATGCGTCATATGTCAGCAGCAGGTCTCCGGTCGCGCTGAAACAGAAGCTCAGGGCACCATTTGCGTGATTGAACGATGTGCTTTTTGTGCCACTGGCCACGTCCCACAAGATGATTCCTTCGCCGGAATATTGCCCGATCGCCAGCGTCTGAGAATTCGGGTGCCAGGCAAAGTGCTGAGATCCGCCGGGGCCTCCTGGGACTTCATCCTGAAAACTCACCTTGCCTGTGTCCAGCTCGAGAACACGAACCGCATCCTCGACCAGCAAAGCGGCCTGACGCCCATCCGGCGAAATGGCGATCTCCTGCAGTCCTCTGACCGAGCCGAGAGTGTGTACGGTCTGCCCGTTATGCAGATTGACCACCGCAAGATTGCCGTCGCCGTTGGCCCCCAGAAGCTGCCAGCTGTCTGGAGCAAATCCCCAGTCTCCAGAACTTGCAGATTCAAATACAAGCTGCGGCACGTCAGTGTCGATGCGAAACACACGACAGGTTTCAGCCAGCACTGCCAGTTTTTTTCCATCAGGACTTAATCGAGCGATTGCATTCCTCGGCAGATTGCTGATCCGCGAAACTTCCGCACCATCCTCAGACCGGAATACCCTGATTGCACTTTCTCCGTCATGCCAGGCGTAGAGCGTTTGTTGCTGATCCACTGACACTGCGGAAAAAAACATGCGGTCATGCTGCCACTCATGCACCACTCGCAGATCAGGCTGTGCGAGACACGCGATCGTTGCGTTTCGCATGCGGCCCACCTGGCTGGAATCCAGTTCTATTGACTCGCCAAGGGTCTTTGCAGCATCGATCGCATGCAATCCTTCGTACCGCTGGCCCGGGCGGCCACTCCTCTGCAGCGCTTCGGCCCTCAACAGATGAGACTCCCACAGTTGATACTGCCCTTCCACTCGCGCCTTGTGTTCTTCACTCTTCGCATCAGAGGTCAGCATTAATTGATGAGTAAGCCGCAGTGAATAGACACTTGAGACGGCAGTGATGAGGATCAGCAGAGTGCAGATCGACAAGGTGAGCATCGTTGTCACCGGATGACGGTGACACCATCGCCAGCTTCGCTCGATGGCGGAGGTGCGGCGGGCGAGAATAGGCTGATCAGCAAGAAATCTCACCAGATCATCAGCCAAATCCGCTGCGGAGGCATAACGACGCCCGGGTGACTTCGCCAGACATTTCATGCAAATCGTCTGAATGTCGCCGGGAATGCGTCGCACCAGCTGCGACGGTCGTACCGGGTCGTCAGAAATCACCTGGTTCAGCACTTCCAGCGGCTGAACGCCGACAAACGGCGGCCTGCCGGTCAGCAGTTCATAAAGAATCGCACCCAACGCATACGTGTCCGTGGCACTCGCCAGATTTGCGATGTCTCCGCGCGCCTGTTCCGGCGACATATAAGCGGGTGTCCCCAGAATATCGCCGATTTTTGTATCCGAATGCGAAGCGAGGTCTCCGCTTTCCAGGACCACTTTTGCCAGCCCGAAATCTGCGATCTTTAGCTGGAGACCACTGAAAGCCCCGCTAGCTCTCTGCAGAACGGCAGCAACGTCGATCACAGGATTCGCCTGCGACCGGACGCCGGACTCGGTAATTCGGTGAAGCAGGATATTCCCTGGCTTCAGATCCCGATGGATCACTCCATGCTGATGGGCAAAATGCAGTGTCCTCGCAAGCGTCTCAATCAGGCTTGCGGCCAGACGCGGTTCAATCGGATGGCCATTGGTGTGCTCGCCCAATGTTCCGCCATCAAGGAATTCGTAAGCGAGAAATGGCCGACCCTCATGCCGCCCAACTTCGTAAATCTGGACGATATGCGGATGCTGCAGTCGAGCGGCTGCCTGGGCTTCCGTCAAAAAGCGGCGAACATGGCTTGCTGTTGCGCCATAGTGATCACGCAACATCTTGATTGCGACCGGACGGTTCAGTTTCAGGTGACGAGCCTTGAACACGACAGCCGTTCCGCCTTGCCCGATCCTTCGCAAAACCTCATAACCTTCGACTTCCGGCAAATGCGTTCCGTCGCTGCGAGTCGCCGCAGGCGGCGGATCGTCTTTGTTCTTACCAATAATGCCGGTTGAATCACTCGTCACCCGATCTTTGTGAATGGACACCGGAAAATGCTGCAGCGCCTGCACCGCTCGATCCAGTTCGAACTGAATTCGGAGTTCCTCCGTGAGCTGCGGGAAACGCTTCGCATATTCCTCGATCCCGGGATGTTCACCATGTTGCTCCCGCAGCAGGACTTCCTGATAAATCAGATCCAGCACCGTTTCGTTATCGACTGTTGACGGTCCATCCGAACGACTCAATTCCTCGACCGAAATCCGTTCACCCTCCAGCCATCGTCGTCGTTGTTCAGCAAGCAGCTTTGATGACATCTGCCCCGGATTCGGGACATCGCTGATGGGCATGCCCCGATCGTTCGCCACTATTCCAGCCCTACTTCCTGCAGAACGCGATCAATGGCTCGTGAAAGCTGCTTGCGAAGGATCACCGGAGTACTTTGCAGGGCGACAGCGATATCGCCCCAGGATTGTCCCTGCGTGCGGTATTCCAGCAGGTCGCGCTCAA
>JBDNFT010000590.1:0-5494 GCA_041689695.1 Planctomycetaceae bacterium
AACGGCTTCTTGGGGTGTCTGCACTGGGCCGTCCCACGCCTGACTCTACAACCAGTGGCGAATAAAAAGCTGTCGTGGTTCATCTATGCCGCATGGCAGGTTGTCGTCGGAGCAACCGCAATCGGGATTCTCTACGGCGAAGCTCAGGGACTCGAATGGGGTGAAACTCCCGTCTGGATTGACCCTCTTGCTCAAGTGGGCCTGTTGCTTGTCGCGATCAATTTCATGACACCGATTGCCCGCATGAAAGGGCCGATGTATGTCAGTCTATGGTACTTCCTTGCGGCGTTTGTCTGGACATTCCTGACATCCGCGATGGGAAATTTTGTGCCGGAATACCTTGTCTGCGGAACAAGTGCCGGTGCTGTCGGCGGGTTGTTTATTCACGACCTTGTAGGACTATTTGTGACACCGCTCGGTTGGGGCCTGATGTATTACTTCGTGCCGATTCTGTTGAAGCGACCGATCTGGAGTCATGGACTTTCACTGGTTGGATTCTGGGGGCTGGCGTTCTTCTATCCGCTGCAAGGGATTCACCATTTTATGTACACGCCGATTCCCATGTTTCTGCAGTACGGAGCTGTGGTTTCCACAATCGCGGTGGAGTTGGTTGTGATGACGGTAATCATCAACTTCTTTGGATCGATCTGGGGCAACGCAGGTGTCGTTAAGACAAACTTGCCACTCCGCTGGTTCTACACGGGAATGGTTTACTACTTCCTGACATGCCTGCAGTGTTCTTTCCAGGTGACGCTCACGTTTCAGAAAATCATTCACTTCAGCGATTGGGTTGTCGGGCACGCTCACATGGTGATGTTCGGCGTGTTCTCAATGTGGATCATGGGGATCATGACCTATCTGTTTCCACGTCTGCTGGGCCGCAACTGGGCCAGCCGCAGTTTGTGCGAATGGCATTACTGGCTTTCGACCGTGGGATTATTCGTGATGGCGGCTGACTTGATTCTGCTGGGGTTGTTCCAGGGCTGGTCATGGGCCGCGTTGGAACCATGGGATGCATCGGTGGAATTTTCATATGGCTTCTGGGTCTTGCGAGTTGTCGCGGGACTGGCAATGTTCGGCGGATTGATTGCGTTTTTGGCGAACATCTGGATGACATTAAGAGCTGCTCCGGTAGCAGTTCGAGAAAAGAGTGGCGCGTTTGTGCCAACGTAGTGGCATAAAACTCGTTCCAGGGCTGGAGCCTCGGAACAAGGACATGCTGTCCAATTCGTCTCTTAGCTCAACTGGTAACGAAATCATGTTTGAAAGCAAATCGGGCATTCTGTATATCGCGGGCATCGGATTCTTCGCACTGGCATTCGTGTCCAATGCGCTGGTGCCATGGCTGATGTACAAAGATATGCCGGAACAGACCGTCGCACAATTGATCAATCCCAATCTGCGTTATCAATTCGAAGATCTGGCTCGTCGCTATCCCGATTCGTTCAACGCGACTTATGGAACGCCACCAGGCGGCGACGCGGAACATGACGAATGGTGGAACGAAAAGGTTGGCGATGCGCTACGAAAAGGACACAAGATTTATGTCGGTGAAGGATGCTGGCATTGCCACAGCCAGTTTATTCGACCAGTTTCAAACGAAGAAGAACGCTGGGGACCGGTGTCGCGTTCTGAGGAATATCAGAACGAGCTGCAGCGACCTGTGCTGTTTGGAACGCGTCGCGTTGGGCCTGACCTGATTCGCGAAGGTGGGCGTCGCTCGAACGACTGGCATGCCGTGCATTTCTTCAAGCCGGAGAGTTTGTCAGAAGGTTCGCCAATGCCCGAATATCCTTGGCTGTTTGATGGTTCTCCGGACAAGCCCAATGCTCGCGGCCTTGCATTGATAACTTACATTCAGTGGCTGGGTTCGTGGCAGGAAAGCTATCCGTACTACGAAGCTTACGTGCCGTCGGCCTTGCAAAAGCCAGAACCCGAAGATGCTGCAGAGACTGAAGAGACTGAAAAGGAAGAGTAGTACCGCCATCCTGGAAATTCCCGATTTCCTGTTAGAGATTTCAAATTGTCAATCATTCAATGAGATCCAAAATGACAAACAATGAAGCTGAAGACAATCCGGTGACGAAGCCGTCATCGACCGCGGTCATTGGTAATTCGAGTCCCAAAGACCGCTCCATCGCATGGACGATCACAATCGTCTTTGGTGTCCTCATTCTGATCCCCAGCATGCTTGGATTCGTCATGAAGTTCGGTGAACTGATGAAGCTGACAGGAGATTCCAATGATGGAGGATTCGCGATTACTCCGGTGATCAACTATTTGCTCGCCAGCCTTGGTTTTTTCTTTCTGCTGATATGGGCGGCGGTCAACGGAATGTTTCGCGATCTGGAACGCCCCAAATACCTGATGCTTGAAAATGAACGGGAGCTGGATGCACATGGCTGAAGCTGAACACGCTGGTCCGGAGCAGACAACTCCGGAACAAGAACACGCTTTTCACTATTATCACGGAAACGAAATCCCGTGGTATGTGCGAGCCATCTGGCTCGGATTCTGGATCTTTACGGTCTACTACATCATCCGGAATTTCTTTCCGGCATTACAGGTTGTATTGGTGTTGCCTCCATAACGTAGAATTGGGCCAGCCGACTATGAGCCTCGCGCCGCTGCTTAAAGATGTCTGCGAACCAGCGGGCACAAGTGCATCAAACGATGCACTGTGCTGCACATGGTGCGGACTTCCGTTGGCGGGCGCAAAACGCGACAACAGCGAATTGCAAACGCAACCCGAAGCCATCTACTGCTGCTTCGGCTGCCGCATGGCGCACGCCATCACCGAAGAAAAAGGCCAGGCAGGCGCGATACGCTGGACAATCGTCCGACTCGGGCTCGCGATTTTCTTTTCAATGAACCTCATGGCATTCACGATGACCATGTGGTCGCTGGATGTTTACGAAGTTCAACGCGATCCGTTTCAAATGCAGTTGTTCGAAGTCTTTCGCTGGCTGAGCATGATCTTTAGCCTGCCCGTGCTGCTGCTCCTTGGACTGCCGCTGCTGCAAAACGCTGTCATCAGTTGGCGGCAGCGAATATTTTCTACCGACCTGCTGATTGCCACCGGCGTCGTCGCAGCGTACGGAATCTCCGTCGCCAACGTACTGCGTGGAGCCGAATCCGTCTACCTCGAAGTCGGTGCGACGGTGCTCGTTATGGTCACGCTTGGCCGCTGGTTCGAAGCGACGGGAAAACAAAAAGCCACCGAAGCGTTAGACAATCTCGCTGCGTTGTTACCAACCAAAGTTCAACGAGTCACCGACGATGGGATCGCGGAGATCGAAACTTCGGCAATTCAGATTGGCAACCTGCTGCAAGTTCGAGCGGGCGAACGGTTCCCGACCGACGCCGTGCTGATCGATGGCGAAACAACCGTCGATGAGCAAGTCTTCACCGGCGAGAGTATACCGGTCAGTCGCAGACCGGGAGATCGCGTTCTTGCCGGCACCGTCAACCTTGATGGTCACGTGGTCGTCAAGGCCACGGCGGCGTTTCGTGAAGGCTCCTTCGGTCGCTTACTGCATTTGCTTCAGGAATCGCGGCTTTCGCGATGCCACTATCAACGGCTGGCTGATCGAGTTTCCGCGTGGTTCTTTCCGTTGATCACCGGTGTGGCGTTGTTGACGCTCATTGTGCATTGGCACCGTGGTGCGGGAGAAGCCGTGCAGTGCAGTCTGAGCGTTCTGCTCATCGCCTGTCCCTGTGCATTGGGACTTGCGACGCCGCTGGCCGTCTGGACCGCGCTGAGCACTGCCGTCAAGCATCAGGTGCTGTTTCGCAGTGGTGAAGCGATCGAGAGATTGGCGACAGTCAAGACGGTCTGCTTTGAGAAGACGGGAACACTGACAACTGGCAATCCTCAGGTCAAGCATCTGTGTTTTCTGGATGACCATGAATCGCCCGACATCCTGCGATTCAGCGCTGCGTTGGCGAAAACTTCTCAGACTTAGAATCGCGCATGCCTTGTCAATCGCCGATCAGGAAGCAGCATCCGTTGTTGCAGTCTCCGTGGCGGATCGCCCCGTGGTTTTGTTTCTGCTGACAGAAACGATGCGGCCGGAAGCTCCGGCAACGGCCAAAGCGATGATGGACTCCGGCCTGCGGCTGGTTGTGCTGACTGGCGATCGTTCTGCGAAGGCCGAACAATTGCGTCGCAACATTCTGGGCTGTCATGAAGCGGGTTGTCAGTGCAGTGCAGAATGTGCGTCAACCAATGAACATCAGCACGACAAACAGCCACACCAACACGTCCCGGTACCAACCTCGCGCTTGAGGATTGAATGTGATCTTCGCCCGGAACAAAAAGTCGAAATGCTGCGACAGATTCGTGAACAGCACGGCGCGGTAGCGATGGTGGGTGATGGTATCAACGACGCTCCGGCACTTGCCGTCAGCGATGTGGGGATCGCGATGGGTTGTGGCGCGGACGTCTCGCGTGATTCGGCTCAGGTGTGTCTGTTGAGTAACGATGTGAGCCGTGTTCCGTGGGCCATTGATCTTGCAAAACGCACGCGGACTGTGATTCGTCAGAATCTGTTTTGGGCGTTTGGTTACAATGCTGTGGGAGTGATTCTGGCCGCGTGTGGCATGTTGAATCCGGCAGTTGCTGCGGGGCTGATGATTGTGAGCAGTTTGCTGGTGATTTCAAATTCGATGCGCCTTGGGTCGGGTTCGGGTTCGGGAACTTCGGATCGGTCACAGTCATGATCGCGACATTCGCAGAACTCTCACTCATCTTTGTCAGCGGCGTGCTGGGATCGGCGCATTGCATTGGTATGTGTGGCGGCATTGCGGCGACGATGAGTCTCGGAACGCGGTCCGTCACCGAAGCGCTGCTGCGTCAGGGGTGTTGGAGTCTGGGACGAACACTGACATATGTGTTTCTGGGAGTTATGGCGTCGGCGATCGGGGCAAAGTTTCTGAGGTCACAAGGCAACGCCGTCTGGCTGCAAGCGGTCTTCGCAATCGTGGCGGGAATACTCTTGATTGTTCAGGGACTGCACGCAGCGGGCTGGCTGTCATGGCGAGTTCGCCGCCACTCCGAACATCCCTGTGTGACACGAACAGTCTTCAGTCAGTTCTTCAAAGGCGGTTCATCGATCGGTGTTTTCATTGCTGGCCTGCTGACGGGATTTCTGCCGTGCGGCCTTGTTTATAGTTTTCTTGCGCTAGCGGCAAGTTCTGGAAGTGTTGCCAAAGGTGTTCTGATTATGTTCAGCTTTGGACTTGGCACAATTCCCGTTATGCTTATGACGGGCACCGGTCTGTCGATGGCGACAATTGGACTTCGCAGAAAGTTGATTCGCGTCGCTGCAATCAGTGTTGTTGTGACGGGGCTGATGACGGCGGCTCGCGGTATGATGTTCGCGATGAATCAAAGTGATGCACGCGATGTTCAGGAGTGCCCGATTTGCCCGACGGTGATTCACAGTTCAGACCTAAAAACGAAAGTGAACGTATTCCTGTGAAAGCCGTCATC